>CAZKOC010000090.1:0-8172 GCA_964554275.1 uncultured Weeksellaceae bacterium | reverse complement strand
CAACAGGTCCAAAACAGAAGTACCAGCTCGTGGAGGAAGAAGAGAATATGGCAAGACCCGGGTATGTCTACAAAACAGATTATAACTACAAATACAACGGTAAAGAATGGCAGGATGAACTGGGGCTCAATTGGTATGATTATGAGGCAAGAAATTATGATCCAGCTTTAGGGCGTTGGATGAATATGGATCCATTAGCGGAACAGTACCGTAGATGGTCTCCTTATAATTATGCGGTCAACAATCCTGTGGTCTTTACCGACCCCGATGGAATGTCAGTTCAAACTGATTTTTACAACTTAAAAGGACAACATGTAAAACATGTAGATGACGGAAAAACAGATAAAAAAATGGTTTTAACAACCAGTAAAGACTCAAAGGAAGTTGATAAAGCAATAGAAAGTGGTCATGTAATGAATCAGATTACAGAAGGAGATGTTGATAAAATGGATGGAATTTATGCGTTTGCTGGGTCTGATAAAGCTGGAACAGAACAGGGATTTATGTTTGGACAAAATGGAGAATCTTCCAAAGTAGTTACTGGTGATAAAGCAGGAGAAATAAATACCCCTCAATGGAATGAAGCAAAGGCAGATTTAGCAAGTAAGGGAGATATTCCTGCTTCTGACGTACATTTGCATCCATTTAAGTATGATAAATCTGGAAACTTGGTTGAGTATGGCCAGCCTGATCCCTCGGGCCCAGATAAAGATCCTAAAAATAATAAAGGTTATACACAACCATCAATTGTATTAGGATTTGAAGAAATAGAAAAATCGCGTCCCGCAAATCAATTGGGAGGAAGTAAAGAGTATGATTATGTGCCAAAAATTGGTTTTTATAATACAAATGGAACAATCATTAAAATTAAATATTCTGATTTAAAAAGTGCCTTGAAAAAAATTAATAAAGCAAAATGAAACAAATCATTTTAATATTTATTGTCTCAGCAATCTACTCTTGTAAAACATATTATATAGATATGGATAAAAATGTAGTTTCAAAGAGTATGACCATTAGTTTATATGACCAATATAATGAACTATATTATTTTAATCCAATAAATGGTTCGGCAGATAATGAAATATTTTACAACACTCATTTTACTATGAAATTACCAAAAGGTATAATATATTGGATGAGGTCTGGTAATCACTTTTTTTATGAATATGATTCTAAACAGATTATATATATTTATAATCCTTTCAGAAATGATGATAAAGATTCGGGACAATGGAGATTAGAAGAAGTCCAAGGGGATATAGATTACAATTTAGAACAATATTGGGTCGGTGAACGTAAATATAAAGAAAATTATTTATATAAAAACCATAAGAATAGAGTTGCTAAGATTTATACAGATGGTAAGTATCAAATACTTCTATATAATATAAAATCTGAAAATTTTGAAAATTTCTTGGAGCTTGTGAAAACATTTAAAGTACAAGAATGAGGGTAATGTATCACATATGTTGATATGGTAATTTAAAAGAAAAAGAAAATTGATTTTAAGTAATTTAGAAAATATGGCAGAAGAAAAAAGAAACAATCTTAGGGTTGTTTCTTCTTCTTTTATTTCTTTAAATCTTCGGTAATGTTTCACATTTGTTGATATGAATATTTAAAAAGGAATATAAATTGATTTTCAGTAATTTAGAAAATATGACAGAAGAAAAAAGAAACAATCTCAGAGTTGTTTCTTCTTCTTTTATTTCTTCAAATCGTCTGAAAAAGGATTTTTGTTTTCAAGATGTTTCAGATATGTTGATGGATGAAACCCACTACTATCCTTTCGGGCTCAAACACTCCGTGTATGCCACAGGACCCAAACAGAAGTACCAGCTGGTGGAGGAAGAAGAGAATATGGCAAGGCCCGGGTATGTATATAAAACGGAGTATAACTATAAGTACAACGGCAAGGAGCTTCAAGATGAACTCGGTTTAAACCTTTATGACTACGGATTTAGAAATTATGATCCGGCTCTTGGTAGATGGTTAAGCCCTGATCCATTAAGTGAAGAATACCCAAGTTGGTCTCCATATAACTATGTTAAGAATAATCCTTTACGTTATACCGATCCCAATGGACTATGGGTAGATGATTATATATTTAATGAGAATGGAGATTATGTAAGAACAGATGAGAATAATAAGCCGGATAAGATAGTTGTTGAAAATTCAAAGACCGGAAAAAAAGAAGGCACCTATAGTTTCAATGATGCTAAAGACGCTAAAGCTTTGAAGAAATCTATTAAAAATGGAGATCCTATGAGTATTGTCTTTATTACTGATGAGAATATTCAGACAGCAATGGACTTTGGCCTTGCGGGTAGTGAAAATGAAAGTGCTACAACTTTTATAGAAAGAGAAAGCAGACCAGCAGGGGATGAATCTTTGCTATCAGGTATCAGTAACGGTCAATTAGATTTTGTTAGTTCAGGAGAAGTAACACCTGGAGCTCTCCATTTAGTTAAGAAAGATGGCGCTACAACCGGAACAGCCTATAATGATTATGACTATGGTAATTTTCTATGGGGTGTAGCAGGTGGTAAATTAGGATTTAAACTGGGAGATCTGCAAATAGGGTCAAATCTTAATAACGCAGTAAATGGGAGAAGTGATAATCCAGGATTAAAAACAGGTATTCTTGACTCCACTGAAGATCAAAGAGCCATAAAGAATGGTTATAATCATCTTCCTAATGCAAGAGCTTCAGCAGAAAGAGAGAAATTAGAACGAATGAATCGTATGTCCTGGAAACTTTAAATATGAAAAAAATATTTTATATATTATTTTTAATCCTCTTTATGTCTTGCGAAAAGAGAATTACACTGGAAGAAAGAGTTGCTTCAATAGAAAAAAGTGATTTTCAAATATTTGAAAACATTCATTTACAAGCACGTTACTTTAAGGATGGTAAGTATAGAGCTGGTTTTTTTGATAAGCAAATAGACGGAAAAAGATACTTACTACCTAACTTTCATTATTTTGGATGTGAATCCGGAGACACCATCTGTCTTCGAAAATTTACAATAAAGAAAATTAATTTGAAAGAATTTGGTTATGCAAATGGTTATAAAGATACTGATGAAGCGTATCCAATTACTGTGGAGTACATTGAAAAAGTTATGAAAGAATATGACAAAATCAAGATTTATAAAATATCGAGCAATGAATCTTTAGGCGGTGGAATTATCTTTTATTATGAAGAAGACAATTATGTAGCTTATATACCTGATCTGTCAAAAGTGGAAAATGAAAACTGGAAGAAAAGATTTACAGAAGAAAATAAGATAAAAGATAAATGGTATAAGGGTAATTGGTAAAAATTATTTTATGTATCTAAATAAGATTAATGCCGGTAATGTATCACATATGTTGATATGGTAATTTAAAAGAAAATTGATTTTAAGTAACTTAGAAAATATGGCAGAAGAAAAAAGAATCAACCTTAGCATTGGTTCTTCTGATTTTATTTCTTTAAATCGTCTGAAAACTGATTTTTGTTTTCAGGGTGTTTCAGATGTGTTGATGGAGAATTTTTACAATGCAGCAGGACAGAAGGTGCAAAAAAGAGTATATGACATGGAAGCAGGAACAGAAGGGATGATTACCAATGTGGAATACTTAGACGGCTTCCAGTATGTGGGAAGTGTGCTGAACTTTTTCCCCACGGCAGAAGGTTATGTGAGCGTTACACTCAATGAAAATTCCATAGGCACTCCTTATATCTTCAACTATGTGTATAACTATACCGACCACTTGGGAAATATACGTTTAAGCTATACCAAAGACCCTGTCAGCGGAGACCTTGAAATCATGGAGGAGAACCACTACTACCCGTTCGGGCTCAAACACTCCGTGTACGCAACAGGTCCAAAACAGAAGTACCAGCTCGTGGAGGAAGAAGAGAATATGGCAAGACCCGGGTATGTATATAAAACCGATTATAATTATAAATACAACGGAAAAGAGTTCCAGGACGAGCTGGGGCTGAATTGGTATGATTATCAGTGGAGAAACTATGATCCGGCGTTGGGTAGATGGTTCAATATTGATCCTGCTGCTGAGATTAGCAGACGAAATAGTCCTTATGTTTATGCTTTAAATAATCCTGTGTATTTTATTGACCCTGATGGGATGATAGCTGAAGGTTTTGGTTTAGATACAGATTTTAAACTATCTCAAAATGGTAGTATTGAAAGAGTTGATCCAAATGATGGTACTGAAAGTGATCCTACAGACACGCTCTATGCAACTGATACAGATGGAAATGTAGATAGGAGTAATAGCATTACGGTCAGTAAAGGGGTATTAGATAATACGGAGACTGTAATGATCCATGATGATGTAACTGATAAGGACAATGATATTCCTACTCGAATAATGGATGCTACTGCAACCGAAAACTCTCAGGCGCTATTTGAATTTATGTCTGATAATACTTATGTAGAGCATTCAATTGCAAGTTTTGAGAATGGTAAAACTTTTATAGGTACAAGTTTTGAGGAACATGTAGAGCTTAGTTTAAATCATACTATCCCAAATAATGGAAATTTAACATCTTATGACCATTCACATCCGTCAGGTACAGGCCCCTCTGAAGCTGATCAGAATGTAGCAGGTTTAATACAAAGTAATCAACCAGGAACGACTCTAACTTTTAGAATTTACAGTCCAATTACAGGACAGTACTCAACCTATGACCAGAATTCAGGTGGTACGGAATTAAACGAAGTGATTATAAGACCAAATAAAAAATAAATATATGCATTATTTAAAAAAAATATTTTTTATCATATTAATATCGACTAACTACCCTGCTTTTTGTCAAGTTGAAGAAAATTCTTTTTATGCGTCAGTTGTTGTGATTGAAGATTCAGATCTGATAAACGCTATTAATACCTTGATTGTTGATAACAAATGCATTAATAAGAGAGCTGATTTATATCTTGATTATCGAAAAAACGATTATTTCATCTTAGGTCAAGGTAGTATAAGGCAATACACTCGACTATTTAAGAAAGAAGATGTAAAAGTATATATGACATTTTTAAACAACAATCCGCTATTTATTTTTTCTAACGATGATAAAAACTTGCCAATAAGAAAAACAGAATTTAAAATTGATTTAAGTGATTTTTTAGAGGTTTATGATTATTCAATTCGTGATTTAAGTTATTGGATATTAAAAGAGGAAGGAGGTGAAACGAAAGTAATTAAGGAGGTGTTATTTGGGTGTGACTAAGGGTAATGTATCAGAATTAGGGTAACGTATCAGAAGTGTTGATATGAAAATTTAAAAGATAAATAAAATTGATTTTCAGTAATTTAAAAAATATAAGAAAAGAAAAACGGAACAACCTTTTGGTTGTTTCTTCTGGTTTTATTTCTTTAAATCGCCAGAAAGCGGATTTTTGTTTTCAAGGTGTTTCAGATGTGGTGGTGGAAAATTTCTTCCCCACGTCGGAAGGTTATGTGGCGGCAACCGAATCAGGCCAGTTGATAAACCCTTTGATTTTCAACTATGTTTACAACTATACAGACCACTTAGGGAACATTCGTCTTTCTTATACCAAAGACCCTGTATCTAATGAACTGGAAATAATGGAAGAAAACCACTATTACCCCTTCGGGCTCAAACACTCCGTGTACGCAACAGG
The DNA here is from genome assembly GCA_964554275.1 of uncultured Weeksellaceae bacterium. Lineage (GTDB taxonomy): Bacteria > Bacteroidota > Bacteroidia > Flavobacteriales > Weeksellaceae > Moheibacter. The sequence continues at coordinate 2,509 of CAZKOC010000090.1, read as the reverse complement.
TCCAAAACAGAAGTACCAGCTCGTGGAGGAAGAAGAGAATATGGCAAGGCCGGGGTATGTATACAAAACTGATTATAACTATAAATACAACGGTAAAGAATGGCAAGATGAACTGGGTCTCAATTGGTATGATTATGGCGCAAGGAATTATGATCCTACGATTGGCAGATGGGTCATACCCGACCCATTATTAAATGATTTAAAGACAACTATCAATTTTGATCAAATAGATGAAGATGCTGATGAGATAGATATGGCAATCGCTTTTTCTGAAAAAATGAAAGTTGGGGGTGGTGTTTATAATCCGGATAACCTAAACCCGTTTTCCTACGGATATAACAATCCTGTTTCTTTTGATGACCCCGACGGGAGATGCCCAATGTGTGTTGTTGGAATATTTTTACTTTTTGGTGGTGGTGTTGCGATGAATTCAACCGGTGATCATGTTGGTGACCAACAAAAAATTCAGACAGCAATAAACACCCAAAGAGATATATTGATAGCCGCCGGTACGGGAGGTGCCGGAACTGCAAGAGGAACGGTAACTACAGTAGTGGGAGCATCAGCTAAAAATGCGGGTAATGCTAACAAAGCACAAGCCGTACAGAAAGGAGCTCAGAAAACTCAACAATCGAAAGACATAATTAATTCGAAAAAGATTGATGGTTCAAATTCAAAATATGAGAATACGACAAATCCATCAAAAAATAACAGTAAACCAACTACTCCCAACAGGTCTACTGACGTAAGCAAAAAAGAATTCGAAAAGAATGTTCAAAAGTCAGGGTATGAGAAAACTCATACTTCAACAGACGGAAAATCAAATACGTATTCCAATGGTAAAAAAAGCTATGTAACAAGAGATAGTCCTAAAAGTGGACAAACTGCTGATATGAAAAATAACTCTTCTGGAACTGGTGATTCAGCACTAAAAATCCGGCTGGGAGGAGAACAATTTAAATAGATATTATGACAAATTTCGTAACAGAAACAGAGGAATATTTAAAGTATAAAGCAAGATTTACTAAGCTTTTTACCGACGGGAATTTTGAAATAAATCCATTTAATGAGCACTTCAAATATTTTATCGGTTTTGATTTTGATTTCATCTTTAAAGAATCTTTCTTTGAGAGATTGAAAGAATTCCTTACGAGAATAAAAAATAGGAAAGTAGTGTTTTATACAATTGACCCTTCTCCCGAGGAGTATTTTTACAAACACTTCGAAAAATATAGTGTATTTGAAATAGATACAAAATCTACCTATCAAGATTTAAATGAAATAATGTACAAAGCTCCAGATGATGAAAATTTTGCCGATTCTATAGGAATCAACTCAAATGATATCTCTTGGTTTTCTGCTTCAAATGACTGGGGAATAATAGGATCAAGAGATAGCGAAATTGCAGTAGTAGGTTTTACGTCTAAATCAATAAAGAGATTATTTATAAGTTCATTTGGAGAAGAATCTCATATGTTTACAACGATAGAAAAACAAGTAGAAATTATGAGAGAGTTAATAGATTTTTCAAGTTTTGCAGAGACACATTATAATAATCTTATAAAAAATTATCAGGACAGAATCTGAAAATCCGATTGGGCGGAGAACAATTTAAATAATATATTATGACAGATTTTGTTACCGATACAGAAGAGTTTTTAAAATACAAATCAAGGTTTTCTCAACTTTTTAATCCTACAGTTGATTTTGGGGACAATCCATTTAATCCTGATTTTAAATATTTTCTCGCATTTGAATTTGACTTTATTTATCATGAATTATTTTTTGAAGGGTTAAAAGAATTTCTTTTGAGAATAGGAGATAAAAAAGTAACCTTTTATACTATTGACCCTTCTCCTGTAGATTATTTCTTTAAACGTTATAATAAATATAGTGTGTTTGAAATAAGCAATATAGCAACTGATGATGAGTTGAATGAAATAATGATGAAAGATCCAAAAAAGCCATCCGGAGATGCTATAGCTTTGACATCTGATGATATTTCTTGGTTTTCTGCATCAAATGATTGGGTAATAATGGGCTCAAGAGATTGGGAAGTTGCTATTGTTGCTTTTACATCAAAGAGAATTAAGCAACTCTTTGTAGAAAGTTTTAGTGAAAACGCACAATTAATGTTTACTTCAGTGGAGCAGTTTGTAGAAGAATTTAAGGAAATGGTTGTGTTTAATGATATTCGCACCAATTTTTATAATAATCTCATAAAAAAATATCAAGACAGAGCCTGAAATTTATTATGACAAATTTCGTAACAGAAACAGAGGAATATTTAAAGTGGTAACGTATCAAATATGTTGATGTGAATTTTTAAAGAATAAATAAAATTGATTTTCAGCAATTTAGAAAATATGACAGGAGAAAGAAGAACCAATCTTAGTATTGGTTCTTCTGATTTTATTTCTTTAAATCCCCTAAAAACGTTTTTTCTCGCATCTAGTGTTTCAGATGTGTTGATGGATAATTTCTTCCCGACATCGGAAGGCTATGTAAG
>CAZKOC010000089.1:0-8268 GCA_964554275.1 uncultured Weeksellaceae bacterium | reverse complement strand
TAGGTGAACAACTTATCATTTTGAAAGGAAATAATGAATATCTGTTTGAAGAATATTACAGAGACTCCATAACACTCAGTGCCAAACAAAAATTTGAAAATTATAACTTAGATTACATTCAGACCTTAAATTGGATTCAAAAATTACCGCATCAGTGGCAGAATGGTGTTGTGTATGCAAGCCATGCGGGTGTGGCAGAAGATTCTGAATTCCCTGTACAAGATGACGATGTTCAGGTATTATTTAACAGGAAACCTTTGAAGAATATAGGCAAAAGACAATTCGTCGGACATATAGTTGTAGATGAACCTAAGTTTGATGACAAGTCAGATGCATGGTATTTGGACACAGGGGCAGGTTTTGGGAAAAAACTTACGGCAGCGAAGGTTAATCATGATGGGACGGTAAATGAAATAATCAGTTTGGAAGTTAATGAGAAGGATAAAACGAATTAAAGCGGAGAAAGTTTTTTGATCAATGCTTCCTCCACTTCATGATCACTTTTTTCATCTTTTTTCAATCCAGTTCAAAATATATTCCGCCACTTCTTCCCAACCGTTTTCACCACAAATGAAATGACTTCTTCCTTCAAACATTTTATAATCAACAATGCTGTTTTTGTCGGCATATTTATTCGCAATTTTTTGAGTCAAACTAGCAGGGAAGATGGTATCTTTTTCTCCGGCTATAAAAAGCAAAGGCTGATGCGGTTTTTTAAAATCTACGTTTGAAAATGCTTTCAACAAAGTATCCTGACCGATTTTTCGACTTTCCGGAACTGCAATTTCATCGAATGCTTTTTGAACTTCATTTTCGGGTAAAGTATTGAAAAATGATCTTCTGTACCAATCCAAAGTTCCCATGTAGGAAGATTTTCCTTTAAAAATATTCACAGCAGGCCAAACGATTTTTACGGTGGAAAGGGGAGCCATTACATTTTTAGGAGGCGCGCCGTCTATACTGACTCCTGCAACAGCTTTGTCCATTTCGATTAATTTCTGTATGACCAATCCTGCCATGGAATGTCCTATGACGATTGGTTTTTCGGCTAAAGTGTCAATGAGTTTCACGACGTTCATTACCACATCTTCGAATCCGGTTTGGGTAAGCTGCGGATGAATGTTAGCTCTTAAATCTGCGGGATTTCCTTTATGTCCGGGATTGGCAGGTGTATAAACTTTGTAGCCTTTTGACTCGAACCAGGTTTTCCATTCAGACCAGCTCGTGTTGTTCACAAACATTCCATGTACGAGAACAATTGTTTTTGATTTTTCCATTGTTTTTAGTTTTAATTATGAAGCAAAGTTCAGGCAATGGAATGAGGAAAATTTTAACCCGGGTTAAAATCGTATTATTTACCCAAAATTCTTTTCCGGATCCGACTAAGCGAAGGCCCCTGAATGCCCAAATAAGAAGAAATATGATACAAAGGAACGGAATTGAATATCTCCGGATGTTCTTTTATCAAGTCAAGATAGCGTTCTTCAGGGGATTTGAACATAAATCCTTCAATTCTGGTCATAGTTACATTGAAAGCTTCCTGAGCCAATAACCGTCCGAAAGTTTCCCATTCATGCGATTCTTTATAAAGTTTGAGCAGATCCTGAATATGAATATAAATTACCCTGGCATCTGTCACAGCCTGTGTATGGTAATCACAGGGAATCTGGTTGACAAAACTTTTGAACGTGACCACAAACCCATTGGAAGAATATAAAAAAACATTTTTTTCCTCACCTGATTTTTCGTCAATTACATAAGAACGAAATACACCCTGGATAACAAAACCGAGATGTTTGCAAACGGTTTTGTACTGGTTGTAGAATTCTCCTTTCTTGTAATTGTTGTATTGCCAGTAAGATTCGGATCGTTTGAATTCTTCTTCGGTCAAACCGGAAAACTGGGAGAGGGCGGCGAAAAGATGAGCGGATTCGGACATAGTGGCTACAAATTTGAATAAAGATAATTAATTGTTCAATGTAATTTAATTAAATTTGGATATGCGTTACATAGCTTTACTTCGTGGAATTAATGTAGGTGGGAACAACATCATCAAGATGGCAGATCTGAAAAAGTCTTTTGAAGAAATGGGTTTTGAAAATGTGAAAACCTATATACAAAGCGGAAATGTTTTGTTTAATTCGGAAGAGAAGGATTTAATTAAATTGGAGAAAAAAATAGAGCAAGCTCTTTCGGATCAATTTAATTATGTTTCAAAGGTGGTAATAATTTCTCATGAAAAGTTAAAGGGAGTTGTGGAAAATGCACCGAATGATTTTGGTGTATATGCGCAGGATTATAGATATGACGTTTTGTTTTTGAAATCTCCTCTGACACCGGAAGCAGCTTTGGAAAAAATTTTCATGAGAGATGGTGTGGATACTGTGATTGCAGGCGAAGGTGTTTTATATTTTTCCAGGCTCATCAGCAAAGCGGGACAGAGTTACCTGAATAAGATTGTGGGAACAGCTGTTTATAAAGAGATGACGATTCGTAACTGGAACACGACCATGAAACTCTTGGAATTGGGTAAGGAAAGCGTTTAAGACAATTTGTTCAATGCTTCTGAAACGGAAGAGAGAAAATTAATCTGTTTGCCCTGGTTGGACTCGTAGATGAAATCGTTTAAACTTTTAGATATAAATTCAGAAAAATCACCTACAATTGCCAGACGGATTCTGTAATTGGAAAATTTCTGAAGGATTTCCCCGGCCAGTTTGTTCTTTAAATCAAAAAAATCGGGTGTGAGATTATGTTTGTGAATAATTAGTTTGTCAAACCCATTGTAGTAAACATTACCCATTAAATCGAGTCCATTCTGTTCATTTTGAATCAGGATTTCATCTGAAATGATTTCGGCAATAATCTGATTATTTATATTATGGGTTTTGACTTGCATTAATTCACTATTGATTTTTTTGCAAATTATTTTTCAATTTCCTTCAAGTTTTCCATTTTCTTCGTAGCCAGAAATCCTTTGATGTCTTCGAAATGTTCTTTGACGCGTTTGTTGCCGAATTCAAATACTTTCTCAGCCAAACCATCTAGGAAATCACGGTCGTGGGAAACCAAAATTACCGTTCCTTCAAAATCTTTGAGCGCATCTTTGATGATGTCTTTGGTCTTCATATCCAGATGGTTGGTAGGCTCATCAAGAATCAAAACATTATAAGGCTCAAGCAACAATTTGACCATTGCGAGACGGGTTTTTTCTCCACCCGAAAGCACTTTTACTTTTTTATCGATGTCATCTCCTTTGAACATGAACGCACCGAGAATATTTTTGATCTGGGTACGGATGTCTCCTTCGGCAATGCGGTCAACGGTTTCGAAAATCGTAAGGTCTTCATCCAATAAAGAAGCCTGGTTTTGAGCAAAATAGCCAATCTTAGCGTTATGTCCGATTTCTATTTTCCCATCGAAGTCAATTTCGTTCATAATCGCTTTGATCATGGTGGATTTACCTTCGCCATTCTTTCCCACGAAAGCTACTTTTTGTCCGCGTTCAATGACCATATTTGCATCTTTAAAAACCAAATATTCACCATAGTCTTTAGATAAACCCTCAACCGTAACCGGATATTGCCCTGTTCGTTGAGCTGAGGGGAACTTCAGTTTCAAAGCGGAAGTATCGACTTCATCAACCTGAATTATATCTAATTTTTCCAGCATTTTCACACGTGACTGAACCTGCAAAGTTTTGGAATAAGTTCCTTTGAAACGTTCGATGAATTCTTTGGTTTCAGCAATCATTTTCTGCTGTTCTTCATAGTGCTTTTGCTGTTGTTCGCGCCGTTCCTGACGAAGAATTAAATAATCGGAATATTTCGCTTTGTAATCATAAATCCGTCCCATGGTAACTTCAATCGTGCGGTTCGTAATATTATCCACAAAAGCACGGTCGTGGGATATGACCATCACAGCCTTTGCCTGATTTTTCAGGAAATCTTCCAGCCACTGAATCGATTCGATGTCCAAATGGTTTGTAGGCTCGTCAAGCAGAATCAAATCCGGTTTGCGAAGCAGGATTTTTGCCAGTTCAATCCGCATACGCCATCCACCTGAAAATTCAGAGGTCGGACGGTCTAAATCTTCCTGCAAAAAGCCCATGCCTTTGAGTACTTTTTCAACTTCCGAATCATAATTGACTTCTTCGATCGAATAAAATTTTTCGCTCAATTCCGAAACACGTTCGATGAGTTTCATGTAATCATCGCTTTCGTAATCGGTTCGGATGGTTAACTGTTCATTGATGTCGTCGATTTCGCTTTTCATCGATAAAAATTCCTCAAATGCTTTGGATGCTTCTTCGCGAACGGTACAATTGTCTTCCGTCAGCAAATGTTGCGGCAAATAAGCGATAACAGCCTCTTTGGGTACGGAAATATTTCCAGAGGAGGGTTTGTTGATGCCCGCAACTATTTTGAGCAAAGTAGATTTTCCGGCACCATTTTTACCCATGAGGGCGATCTTATCGTTCTCATTAATTACGAAACTCACTCCGCTAAACAAAGTCGTTGCACCGAACTGTACGGCAATGTCATTAACTGTAATCATAAATCTTTATCGAAAAGCGGTGCAAAGATAGCTGAAGTTTGATCTTTTAAATGCTTATTAATGTAAATCATTCATTAATTTCATTCCAAATACTATCTTGTTGTTCAAAATATTCTCCCCACTTTAAATGTTCTTGTAAATAATATCGTTCTTGTCCTCCATAATCATCCGTTGAAGTTTGTAGTTTTGAATCTTGGGTTGAAAGTAATTTACCATTAATCCCATCAAATAATAATAACTTTGTGTTTTTCATATCTTTATTAAAATAAGATACACCCCAAAACGGATAGCTATATTTTGGGACTTCAAATTTATATAATCCTGTATTTGTAAAATCATTAGCATAGATCATATCTATGTTAATCTCAGAGTCTTTGTCATCTACATATTTATATAAATTATTAATGAGTTCTTCAACACTATATTTATAAACATCATCAAAGAAAATCACCCTATCTAGTTCTTTAGTTTCTGTATAGGAAAATGCATATAGTAATGTATTGTTTTGTGAGATATTTTGAAAATAAGAATTATTTAAAGACTTTTTTGAATAATTATGAGTCATTATATTTTTTAAATTTCCGTTAGGATAATAATTCGAAATAGCTCTGGTAGTATTTTTTGTGTCCCAAAAATCCTTTTGTATGTTAACTATTTTATTTCTTTGTTTATCTATGAAATATGTGGTCAAACTACTGTCATTTTGGACAGTGATCCAGTAATCGTCTGTTTTGTGAAATTCATCAATGTGAATTTTAGTGTTAATTGCCAATTTCAATTTTGAGCTATCAGTTTTCACTAATTTCTCAAACAATGAAATGTTTACTTTACTAAATTTTTCTCCTATTTTTTGTTTTTCTAGTACTAGATTTCGATTGCAACTAAATAGTAAAATGATAAAAATGAGAATTACATTCTTTAAAATTCGCATAATTTTATATTTTTAACCATATAATCACAACTTCTCCCTCAAAAAATGTCCTGTAAAAGACCCTTTGGTTTTAGCGATTTCCTCCGGAGTTCCCTGAGCGACAATGTTTCCACCTTTTTTTCCGCCTTCGGGCCCGATGTCAATCACCCAATCAGCCGATTTAATTATATCCATATGGTGTTCAATCACAAAAACGGTATGTCCGATTTCAATCAAGGCACGCAGGGCTTTGAGTAATTTTTTCACATCATGGAAATGTAATCCTGTTGAAGGTTCATCAAATATAAAAAGGGAGTGGTTTTTGGTTTGCCCTTTTGTGAGGAACGAAGCAAGCTTGATTCTCTGCGCTTCCCCCCCCGAAAGGGTATTGGAAGATTGCCCTAATTGCACGTATCCTAAACCGACTTCTTGTAAAGGAAGGATTTTCTCTACAATTTTCTTTTCGTCATGTTTTTGAAAAAAATCAACGGCTTCGTCAATGGTCATTTGTAGCACATCGGAAATATTTTTACCATGGTATTTAACCTCTAAAATTTCTTTTTTGAAACGATGTCCGTGGCAAGTGTCGCATAAAAGCTCCACATCTGCCATGAACTGCATCTCGATGGTAATGGTTCCTTCACCTTTACAGGCGTCACACCGTCCACCGTCCACGTTGAATGAAAAATGTTTAGCTTCGTAACCGTGGAGTTTGCTGGCTTTTTGTTTGGCATACAGCGCACGGATATCATCATAGGCTTTCACATAAGTCACCGGATTGGAACGGGAAGATTTCCCGATTGGATTCTGGTCTATGAGCTCTATGTTTTGGATGCGTTTTATGTCGCCAATGAGTTCGTCAAATTCCCCGATTTTGTTTCCATAAATCCCTAAGTTCCTTTGTAGGGCAGGAGTGAAGATGTCTTTCATCAACGTACTTTTCCCGGATCCGCTGACACCTGTAACAATAGTCAGGGTATTCAACGGAAATTTTACATCAATGTTTTTCAGGTTGTTTTCTCGTGCGCCTCTGACTTCAATGTAATTTTTAAAAGGCAATCGTTTTTTCGGAACCTCAACTTCGAGTTGACCGTTTAAATATTGCGCAGTCAGTGTTTTGGATTTCAATAAATCTTCATAAATTCCTTCGAAAACGACTTCACCGCCATGTGTTCCGGCTTCCGGACCGATGTCGATGATGTAATCTGCGGCTTTCATGATGTCCTCATCGTGTTCCACTACAATGACGGTATTTCCTAAGTCACGCAATTTTTTCAACACGCTAATCAATCTTTCCGTGTCTTTTGAATGCAGTCCAATGGAAGGTTCATCCAAAATATACATGGAGCCGACCAATGAACTTCCGAGTGAAGTGGCTAAATTAATCCGTTGGCTTTCCCCACCTGAAAGTGTATTGGAAGCACGGTTTAAAGTCAAATATCCCAAACCCACATCGAGTAGGAATTCAATCCGGCTTCGGATTTCATGCAGAATTCTTTTGGCAACTTTTTCTTCGTAATCGTTTAGCTTTAATCCATCAAAGAAAACTTTCAATTCATCCAATGGTAAATCAACCAAATCCTGAATGGCTTTCTGGTCAATTTTCACATAAGAGGCTTCTTTGCGCAAACGTTTTCCTTTACAGGTCGGGCAGGTGGTTTTCCCACGGTAACGGGAAAGCATAACTCTGTATTGAATTTTGTAGGTATTGGATTCTACCATTTTGAAAAATCCGTCAATTCCTTCCCATTTGCCTTTTCCGCTCCACAAAATATCTTTTTGTTCATCGGTCAGCTGATGATAAGGTTTATGGATCGGGAAATCAAATTTCGATGCAAATCTGATGAAATCATCTTTCCATTCGCTCATTTTTTCACCTTTCCAGGCGACAACCGCATCTTCGTAAACAGATAGTTTTTTATTGGGAATTACCAAATTTTCATCAATTCCAATCACTTTTCCGTAACCTTCACAAGTCGGACAAGCCCCGTACGGATTGTTAAAACTAAAGAAATGAATGGTCGGTTCATTGAAAATAATTCCATCCAATTCAAATGCATTCGAAAAATTTCTGATGGACGAATCATCGGCATTTCTGACAATCATAAACCCCTTTCCTTCAAAAAATGCAGTCTGAATGGAATCTGCCAATCGATGGTAAAAGGATTCATCATCCTGAACGGAAACACGGTCAATTACCAGATAGATCAGATTTTCTTTTTGCGGTTCAAAATTGAATTCAATTAAATCTTCAATTTTAACCAGGTTTCCATCAACTTCTAACCTTGCAAAACCTTGTTGCTGCAGAACTTTTAAATGCTCAACAAAACTTCTTTCTTTATTGAAATGAATCGGAGAAAGGACTAGTAATTTTGTATCAGTTTTTAAGGATTGAATGTAATTAATCACATCTGTTACTGTGTCTTTCTGAACCGCTTTCCCTGAAACGGGAGAATAAGTTTGCCCGATTCTGGCGAATAACAATTTCAGGTAATCGTAAATTTCAGTTGTAGTTCCAACCGTGGAACGCGGATTGGTACTGATTACTTTTTGCTGGATGGCAATCGCCGGTGCGATCCCTTTGATATAATCAACCTGTGGTTTATCCAGTTTTCCCAAAAACTGACGTGCATATGAAGAAAGGCTTTCCACATAACGGCGCTGGCCTTCAGCATAAAGTGTGTCAAAAGCAAGAGAAGATTTCCCGGAACCCGAAAGCCCGGTTATTACCACCAACTTGTTTTTGGGGATGGCTAAATCTATGTTTTTGAGATTGTGCAGTTTCGCGCCTTTGATCAGCA
>CAZKOC010000088.1:6438-8275 GCA_964554275.1 uncultured Weeksellaceae bacterium | reverse complement strand
CATTTCTTCTTGTATAGAGTGTGGCTCCGTCCGGATTCAGCATAGGAATAAAGTGAAAAGTAAACTCGTTTAAAATCATTTTACACCAATCATTTTCCAATTTCAGGAATTCCAGCACATCAAACATCGCCCGCGTTCCGGTTGATTCGTTTCCATGCATTTGAGACCAAGCCAGAATATTCCGGTTTCCATTTCCGATTTGTAAATGAAATATGTCGTTTCCTAAAAACGATTTACCTAATGAAACTTTATCCGGAAAATTTCCATCCAAATAATTTTTGAGTTGAGAAAAAGGTAAATATCTCGACTCAAATCCCGAAACCCGGATTTCTTCATAATGTTCATCAAATAATTGCAATAATTCCATGAAACGAAGTTACGATTTTTAGATATGGATTTTAAAGCGATTTAACAGCATTTCTTTTTTCAAATGCAAAAACCTATTAAATAAGATTAATTCGTTGAAATTCCGGCATATATTTTTCTATTTAACTTTGTAAATTACAAATGTAAATTAATAATCTATTATTTATATGACATACTGTCTTAATTACTTAATTAAATATAAAAATTTAATTTAAATAGTTAATAATCTATTATTTAAGCACATTAATATAAAGTATTAGTTATAATTAAGTTTAAATATAATTTGATTACATGCTGACATAATTACCTGTTTAACTTATTAAATTTATGTTTAATTTTGTAAAATGGAACTCTCAGAACGCATATTGGAAATTTTAGAAAAATCGGGACTCACACCCTCTGAATTTGCAGACAAAATCGAAGTGCAGCGATCGGCAATTTCGCACATCACTTCGGGCAGAAATAAACCGAGTTTAGAATTTTTAATTAAAATCAAAAAGGTTTTTCCTGAAATTGATACCGATTGGCTGGTTTTTGGCACCGAAAAGATTGAAGAAAATCCGGAAAGGTTAGATTTTCCCATCAACCCTGCTCCTACTCTTTTTGATATTGATGAAACAGAAGAAACTGAAATTCAATCAAGTGAAAAGCCAAATTTTAATCCATCCAAAAAAATCAGAAAGATTGTATTTTTCTACGAAGACGGAACTTTTAATGATTTTTCACAGAATCAGGTTTAGCTTAAAATTTCTCAGTATATTAGTTGGAATATGAATTTTGTAGCACACCAATTTTTATCTTTCCAAAATACTGAAATTCAGATAGGTAACTTACTTGGAGAAGTCATAAGAGGAAAGGATTTTCTGAATTTTGAGGGAGACAGGCAAAAAGGAATTTTGCTTCACAGGCAGATTGACTCTTTTACAGACGACCATCCCCTCGTTAAAAACAGCACCAAAAAGTTTCATGAACGTTATGGTAAATACTCGCCGGTTATTGTAGATGTCTTATATGATTACATTTTTATCTCGCATTGGGAGAAATATTCAGGAGAGCCGTATGAAATATTTGTAAAAAACTGCTACGATTTATTTAAGCACCATTTTGAAGAATTTCCGCCACAGCTCCAATTTATGGTAAAGCATTTACTGAAACACGACTGGTTTACAAATTATGCTACTATAGAAGGGATCCGGCAGACCCTAAAAGGAATCAGCCAAAGAAGTAAATTCAAAAATAACATCAGCACAGCTGTTGAGGAAATGGTTTTATATAAAGATGATTTTGAGGCGGATTTTGATAAATTCTTTCCCGAACTGATCAACCATTGTAAAACCTTTATTAATTCTTAAAAGTAAATTTCACAATTCACCCTAATTTCGTAGTTTTAGCCGACAAATAACATAAGAATGGACATACTTTTCAACCAACGAGAAGATAAAAATAAACTTCAGGTTTCGGACTTAAAAAA
>CAZKOC010000088.1:0-6338 GCA_964554275.1 uncultured Weeksellaceae bacterium | reverse complement strand
AATCTGCGTGCGCAGGAAATTGCAATGGAAAATCGTCTTCCCATTATTTATTTGGTTGACAGCGCCGGCGTTTATCTGCCTATGCAAAGTGAAATTTTCCCCGATAAAGAACATTTCGGAAGGATCTTCCGGAACAATGCCATCATGAGTTCTATGGGAATTACACAAATTGCTGCAGTTATGGGAAGCTGTGTCGCAGGAGGAGCTTATTTACCCATAATGAGCGATGAAGCAATGATCGTGGATAAAACCGGTTCCATATTCCTTGCAGGAAGTTATCTTGTAAAAGCAGCTATCGGGGAAGATATTGATAACGAAACACTTGGAGGGGCGACTACTCATTGTGAAATTTCAGGTGTTACGGATTATAAAGCCAAAAATGATAAAGACGCTTTGGACCGGATTAAATCTATAATGGGAAAAATCGGGGATTATGAAAAAGCCGGATTTAACCGTATAGAAATTGCCCCACCTAAAGAAGATGAAAAAGAAATCTATGGAATTCTGCCGGCAACCAGGTCTGAACAATATGATATGTATGACATCATCAAACGCTTAGTTGATAATTCTGAATTTGATGAATACAAAGAGGACTACGGTAAAACCCTGATTTGTTGCTACGCAAGGATTGACGGATGGGCAGTAGGAATTGTCGCCAATCAAAGGAAAATTGTAAAATCAAAAAAGGACGGGATGCAATTCGGAGGTGTGATTTATTCGGACTCCGCAGATAAGGCTACCCGCTTTATTGCAAACTGCAACCAGAAAAAAATTCCGATTGTTTTCTTACAGGACGTAACCGGATTTATGGTTGGTTCTAAATCCGAACATGGGGGAATCATAAAAGACGGCGCGAAGATGGTCAATGCCGTAGCAAATTCTGTGGTTCCTAAATTTACTGTTATTGTTGGGAATTCTTACGGAGCAGGGAATTATGCCATGTGCGGAAAAGCTTATGATCCTCGTTTGATTTTTGCATGGCCTTCAGCTCAATTGGCGGTAATGGGCGGTGAGCAGGCCGCAAAGGTTTTGCTGCAAATCCAGGAAGCTTCATTGAAAGCCAAAGGAGAAGAAATAGACGAGAGGAAAAAAGCTGAATTATTAGAAGAAATTACTCAAAGGTACAATGTACAAACAAGCCCATTTTATGCGGCTGCACGTTTATGGACTGATGCAATAATTGATCCTTTGGATACAAGAAAATGGATTTCAGTGGGAATTGAAGCCGCCAATCATGCCCCGATAGAAAAACCGTTTAATTTGGGAGTGATCCAAACCTAAGAAAGAACAATTAAAAAAACGTTTTCCACAGATAAACTAAATCTTTTGAAAAAGACCAGTTTTCTACATATTTTTTATTGATTTTAACCTTATCAGGCCAAATAACCTGATCATTGTATTGAAGTGGATTTTCTTGATGAGATAAGATAATTTCTTCATTTTTATATGCAAGTTGGGCAGGTCCCGTGATTCCCGGCTTTATGGAAAGAATAATTCTGTCTTCTCCTTCTAATTTATCTGCATATCCGGGTACATCCGGCCTTGGCCCTACAAAGCTCATTTGTCCTGAAAGAATATTGATTATTTGCGGAAGTTCATCTAGCTTGTTTTTTCTAAGGAAATTACCAAACCCTGTTATATTGTGAGTAGTCACCGTGGTAATGTCAGATTCATTATTTCCTTTCATAGAACGAATCTTATATATAAAAAATATTCTCCCGCCCTTACCTACTCTTTTTTGGGTAAATATGCCTATTTCCCCTGTATCAAAAGTTGAAATAAGTATTAAAATCACAATAATGGGTAAGGTTATCGGTAAGATAATTATAGCTGCCAAATAATCAAAAATAAGCTTAATTTTCATTACCTTTTTAGGTATCTTCTAATGTCTATCAATCTTTTAATTCTTCCGATTACACTAGGGTCATAATTTGAATCTTCTTCAAAATAGCCGTAACCATAGCCATAGCCATAACCGTACCCATAGCCGTAACCGTACCCATAGCCGTAACCATAACTTCCCTTGGTCTGAAAGTCATTCAAGATAATACCTATATTGGTTATTTCTCCTTCATCGTACTTGTCAGATATATTTTTCAGGAGTCCCCGGTATGTATAATCAAATCGTGCTACGTAAAGTGTGGCATCAGCATATTTCATTAAATCATAAGCATCAGAAACCAATGCAACGGGCGGAGTATCAAGAATTATAAAATCATATTTTTCCTGGAGTTCAATTAATAAGTTGCCCATCGTATCCTGCAATAATAATTCTGAAGGATTCGGAGGAATGGGACCCCCTGTTATGACATCCAACGAGTCCAGCTTGGTCTTTTGTATTACATCATCCAAAGAGGCATTTCCTGAAAGGTAATTTGAAAGTCCTTTTTTATTATCTAATCCAAATTCATCAAATATTTTGGGCTTGCGCATATCTGTTCCGATAAGCAGTGTCTTTTTTCCACTTACTGCTAAAACAGAAGATATATTCATCGACATAAATGTTTTTCCTTCCCCTCCTACAGATGAAGTGATTATGATGGTTTTATTATTGGAATTATTTCCCCGTTTGTAAAGAAAGGCCAGATTGCTCCGTATAGCCCTGAATGCTTCTGAAATTCCTGACTTTGGTCTTTCCAGGACTACCAGTGGTTTATTTGTATCTGTATTATTCCCTATCGCTCCGATAAATGGTATTGAAGTTCTTCTTACTATATCCGGTATTCCTTTAATTTTGGTGTCAAAAATTTCACGTCCTATGAGATACAAAGTAGGAATTAATAATGCAATAATTATTGCTATTAAGTAATTAGATTTGCTGTCTGGTGATATTGGGGGTTGTCCTAAGTTTTTGGCATAATCAATAACAGTAATATCAGAAACATTTGATGCAATGCTTAATTCTGCCTGGCTTAATTTAGTCAATAATTCAGAATACAATGCATCATTAATAGTATAGCCTCTTGAGGCATCTAAAAATTTCTTTTCTTTTTCAGGCATATTATATGCTTCCGCATCATATTGAGATAATTTATTATTTATATCTGCTAATTCTTTATCTATTTTTTTTCTATTTGCGGTAATTGTATTTTGAATTATGTTTTTACTTTCTGCAATTTTCTGGTCTATCTCCTGTACTTCTCTGGCTGAAGGCCTGTATAAAAGTAAAAGTTCTTTCTTCTGCTCCTCCAATTGTTTTAAACTACTTACTTCATTATTAAAATTTCCCTCATTTAAACCGGCGATCTCCAAATCTATCATTCCTTTTGTTCCTGATTGATAAACATTATTACTTACGGAATTTAATGCCGATATCCTTTCTAAATAAGTTACTTTTTGTCTTTCCAATGACATGATATTTCCCAATACGTCACCTTTTTTGCCTCCTATGTCATAAATCCGTTCACTTTTCTGAAGATTCTGATAATTAGCTGATGCGCTATCTACTTTTTCTTTGACAATACCCATCTGCTGCTTTATATATCTAAGGGTATTGTATGCAATTTGGTTTTTTTCATCTAACTCTTTTTCCCGAAGGATTTTAACCGAGGTATTAATTATATCGATCGCCTCATTTTGAGTTGATGCTCTTTTTGCAATCCGGACAATAGAACTCGATTTAGAAACAGGAGCTACTTCTATCCCGCTCCTAACTCTGTTAGTAGCCATGTCTAACGTTGTTAGTCTGAATGAATATTTACTGCTTTCTGAAAAATGTCTGGAACCATTTACAATTTTAAATCTGAAATCGTCTGATTCTATCCATTCTCCGAAATTCCCTTTTTCCGGTAATCCTACCTTCTTGTTTTTCGCTATAACCGAGTCTTTTGTATAACTGTATATGTTATTTATGGATATTGAAGATATGGGAATAAATTGAAATGAGTTTTCATTTATTTTTTTCACTTCTATTTCCACATTTATTGTCTGGATATGGGTTGTATCTACAATTACATGAAAAGGAGAATCTAATTTGTATGAATTTGATTTTTTGATCGTTCCTTCTTCGAGATATGTCACGTAAGCATTTGTAGCTTTGGCAACATCTAAGGAATGGGTTCTGGATTTCAGGATATTAGAGAGAATGTCAATTTTATTGGATGAACCTCCCCAAATGAAATTAATGGAATTTGTCCCGAAATTAGAATTGTTTGAAGAACCACTTGATACGTGAAAATTCGATTCAGCCAGGTAAATTCTGTCTAAATGCCAATTATTTAAATAAATAGCAAAGAATATAGCAACTATGAGGCTGCAAACGTATAGCAACCAGTTCCTTATAATTCTTGGAATGAAACGGTCTAATTCAAAAATAGAGGCATTTTTTTTTCTATTTTCTTTATTGGTTTTAGGATTGGATGTATTTTCCTGCATAATTATTTTTTTAACGCAGCTTAGTTATAAGTTTTTAAAGAAGAAGTAAATCCCTATGACCGTAGCCACGGCACCAAATATGGTCGAAATGGTCTGGATAGGATTTAAGCCAATACCCCATTGTTTTTGTCTTTTGGGGTTAATGATGATAACATCATTGGGTTGCAGCCAAAAATATTCCGAATTCATAACCGATTCTTTGGTTATGTCTACCTCAACTCTATGTGAGCCCTCGGGAGTAGTGCGTAATATCTGGATATGTTTTCTGTCTGCTACGTCTGATAAATTACCTGCCATCGCAAATGCCTCAAGTAGATTAAAATCATATCTCGGTACAAAATAATTTCCTGAAGCAGCTTCTCCTACTATTGTAAAATTGATTCCGGGCATTATAACTTCTATATATGCTGCATCTTCATTGAATATCTTATAGAATTCCGTTTGAATTTTTTCTCTGGCTTCCGCAAGCAGAAGTCCTTCTACATATATCTTACCGATTCTGGGCAATTCTATATTTCCGTCTTCCTGAATACGGACTCCTCCCTGACCGGAAAGAGCTGCTTCAGTAGTATAGGCTCCAAGCATATTGAGCATCTCTCCACTCCTGGCAGAAATACGGATGTTTATCAAATCATTTTTTTGGAGATGATATTCAGGCCGATTTTCTATTATCATTCCATGTTCATTCAGTTTAAGCCTTTCGTCAGGCTGTATATACTTAACATCTTTTAGAGGGATGCACGAAGTCATCAATGAAATGAATAATAAAAGATATGTAAAAAATTTTATAGGTCTCAAGGTTTGTTATTTTTTAATTTGCAAATATAGTGTTTTTGGTTATGTGTTTCAATTGTTAACTATCCTCTTCCTGTGTTTTTGTTTATTAATTGTTTCACCCAACACAAGAGGCAGATAAGACAAGATAAGCGATGCTATGATTACCAAGAATAACATTAAATTTATATTTAAGTGCCTGATAAGGTAAGCGAAAAAAATAATCAGAATATTTGAAAGACATATGATTACAGATGTTTCCACATGAGAAAAACCTAGTCTCAATACCCTGTGATGTATGTGGTTTTTATCGGCAGAAAAGGGTGATTTTCTTTTTGACAGCCTTATAATAATAACACTTATAGTATCAATAATCGGTACGATGAGAATTGCAACTGCGATTACAGGTGCGTTATGTATCATGATCCAATCAGCCGAAGAAAGGTTTATGAATTTTATTGCCATAAATGAAATGAGATACCCAACAACCATAGAACCCGTATCTCCCATAAAAATTTTATATTGGTCTGAAAGATTAAATTTCAAAAATGCCAGTAATGAACCAAGCATTGCTATTGCCAAAAAACCGGTAGAGTAATCATATAATCTGAAAAATATAAATACAAAGCATAGAGATATCAGCATTCCCACGCCTCCTGCTAAACCGTCTATCCCATCAATCAAGTTATATGAGTTTATAATTATCACAAATACGATTGTTGTGAGCAGTACACTAACCAAATAAGGTAATTCGTAAATACCCATGAGTCCGAAAAGGGTTTGAATCCTTACATCGGAACCAAGGATAATCATCATTGCGCTTAACACTTGAGCATACAATTTCTTTTTAGGGGCAACAATAAGTAAATCGTCCATAAGCCCAATGAAGAACAATAACACCAAAGCCGCCGAGAAAAAGATATGCTTCTGCAGCATATCTGCACAGTAGATTGCGGTAACTACCGTAATTGCAAAATATATGGCGACGCCTCCCAGTGTGGGAATTTTTTTAGAATGTGAGCTTCGGCTTCCGGGAATGTCCATAAGATGTTTTCGGTACGAAACTCTTATTATTTTGGGAATTGCTGTATAAACAAGTAAAAATGACAGTAGAAAAGAAATTACTACCCTAAGGTATAAGGAAGAAATCTCTAATAGATTAGCTATTGTTTCTAAGTTTAAATTTTTCA
>CAZKOC010000087.1:0-8296 GCA_964554275.1 uncultured Weeksellaceae bacterium | reverse complement strand
TTTCCCAAATGGATATGCCTTCCCGCTTTCGCTGGCTTACAGCTATGAGAAGCTCCTGCATTCAAACCTCCCGTCCGCATCCCGGATTCTCAGACGATTTGGAAAAGACGTTGGAACGATTGTTTGGGGAGTTGGTGAAGTGAATTTAAAAAAATCCGCTAAATACTACCTCAGCGCTTTCCTCACTTCCGGAAGCACTTTGGTTCCGTACAGTTCAATAGTTTTCATCATATCTTTATGCGTTGGCCCGCCAATGTCGATATGTGCGATGAATCTCGTCAAACCGAACATTTCAATGGTTGAAAGCATTTTATCGATCACCTGACTGGAATCGCCCATAAATAATGCACCTTCGGGACTCATTCCACCTTGGAACTGCATTTTGGTGTAAGGTGCCCAACCTCTGTCTTTCCCTATCCTATCCATTTGTGCCGCATAGTACGGATAATAATTATCCAGCAATTCCTGCTGAGAATCTGCGACAAACGTATGCGAATGAACTCCAACCTGCATTTTGCCTTCATCATGGCCAAATTGAATGTATTGCTGCTTATAAAAATCAATCAGGGGTTTGAATTGCTTTGGCATACCGCCAATGATCGCAAAAATTATAGGTAAACCTAACCGTGCAGCACGAACAACCGATTCAGGCGTTCCGCCGACTGCTACCCAAACGGGAATTTGTCGCTCTGCTCTCGGATAAACCGTTTGTTCGTGCAGCGCAGCGCGGAATTTCCCTTCCCATGTTAAAGTTTCATTTTCATTGATTTGTAATAAAAGATTTAATTTTTCTTCAAATAATTCATTGTAATCCTTTAAATCATATCCGAACAATGGGAACGATTCGATGAAACTTCCACGCCCGGCGATGATTTCCGCGCGTTGACCGGAAATCAAATCAACGGTTGCAAAATCCTGATATAATTTAACCGGATCAGCCGAGCTTAAAACACTCACGCCGCTGGCTAATTTTATATTTTTTGTTACGGTTGACAGAGCGGCAAGTATAATTTCAGGAGAAGAAACCGAATAATCCGGACGGTGATGCTCTCCCATTGCAAACACATCAATCCCCAGCTCGTCTGCCAGTTTTACCTGTTCGATTAATTCATTTAGCTTTTTACCCGTTGGTTGAAATTTATTTGTTTGTTTATCAAAAGTCAGATCTCCAAACATTCCGATTCCTAATTCCATATTCTAAAAATTTATTCAAAATTAGTTCAACCTGAATGAATTCACATTGATGAATGATAAGTTCGTATTAATTAGCATTATATCAACTAAATCTTACCGTTCGTAAAAACCCGGATACACCTCCTCTTATTTAAAAATAAGTTTGCTGAAGAATTAAAATCAAATAATCATGAAATCAAAGATTCACGAACACAGAAAATCCGTTAAAATGAATGTGGGGGAAAAATTATTATTAATCCTGTTTAGTGCAATGTTATTGATAAACTGTAAAAATGATGATGAATACTTAGATCCCGAAAATGGCGAAAATCCCGTTGCGTCAATAAATGATGTCACCATCAACCTGCAACACATTGCAACTCCGATTAATGGGCAGCCCGAAGCTTCCCGAATAAAATATAACTTAGTCAACGGAAAATTATATTTTCAGGAATTGACAGGAAATCCCTGGTCCGGAAATGCAAAACTATGGGAATATAATATTTCTGCTAATCAGTTCATATTAAAAAATGCAAGGGGAGAGACATTTTCCTGGTCCGGTTGGGGAACAAAATTGTTTAATGCCGAAGGGATCATGTTTCACATTGATCGTACCAGTGAACCCTTTTTCGAATTTTATGACAGTTCTACAGATTCATGGAGTTCTACCGGAATAAACAATAATATACCCGGATCTGTGGGTTACGCAAATGATGTAGCAGTACGTGAGTCCTCACTTTATTTTTTAGGAGGGAATTTCTCCAAAGAATTTACTTCTTACGCAATTAATTCACAGCAATGGGTAAATCTTGCAATGTTTCCCCAAAATATTGAACGCCCTGTATTGGTTTACAATGACGGCTATATATATTCTATGGGGGGCGCCACCAATGAAAATGGAGGCAGCAGTCTAGTTTTCGCACGCTATTCCATTGCGGGAAATGCCTGGGAATCACTACCTGATTTGAATTTTGAAACTTATTTTTCAAATTATGGAAACAGAGCTGTAGCAATCAACAATCGTTTTTTGGTTACGTTTTCTTACGGAACAGACAATTCTGTCTTACAAATTTATGACACGCAGGAAAGTATATGGAAAACCCAGCCCTTAGCATTAGGAATGAATCCTGCTGCCTTATTTGAAGAAAACGGCCAACTCTATTTCATCACTCAGACCTACCATGAAAGCACCGGTACCTTTACACCTGGCATTTATAAAGCAATCCTTGGTAATCTACCCAATTAAATTAAAAAAACATGAAAAATTTAAAACAATATTTTATCATCTATCTTTCAGTATTATTAGGAGCGTGCAGCTCAGATGATGAGTCTTCCCCTCCGATAGATGACAACAATCCCGAGCCTACTGTTTGCAACATACCGGATTTGATGCTTTTATTTAGCCGCAGTTCCCTCAATCCTTGTGGTATCGCGGTGTCTAATGACGGGAGAATTGCCATAACTACATACAATGGTTTTGAGAATGGTTACGGCGCACCGGGAGTTACCAAAATCTGGTCTTCTTACACCGTTTTTTCTGCCAATCAGCCTCCTCTGCTTACTTTTGACAATATCGCGGCTGAAGGAGCAACGTTTGACGCCAGTGGAAATCTGTACATTGCAGAAACAGAACAAGTTGCTGGTATTGCAGTTTACTTAAAAAACCAGAATGGATACACATACAGCCATACCATTCAGGGCAATTTAAACAACCCGAGAGGGATTATTTTTGACCAGGATAAATTGTACATTGCTGATGACGGAAACGGCAGAGTTGTTTCGGTACAAAACGCGTCCAGCCCTGAATATGTTATCCAACCGGAATTTCCTACAAATGGCAGTGTAAAAGCAATTGCAGCAGACCAAAACTACTTTTATTATGTACAGTTCGTAGAAAACAGAGTCGTAAAACGTCCAAAAGCAGATGGTGAAACCCAAAACATAAATGTTACCAATCCGGTTGATATAATCCTGCACGAAGGTAACCTCTATATAACCTCTCCTACTACACATAAGTTAACAATAGTATCAGCCGGAATCTTTTCCGAAGAATGTTTGGAAACCTTTGATGATTATGGAGCCTCGTTCGGAACTGCTTATTATCCGGGAGTGGGACTATTGTTAGCTGCTCACGACAATGATGAAATCAGGACCTTGGATTTAGAATAAACCTCTTACTTTATTATTTCATTATCAGGATGAGATGGGGATATGAAAAGTCATATCCCCATCTTTATATAATATTTAACCAAATTCTTATAATCTCCTGAAATATAATTTCATTAAATTTGATGAACTCTAAAACTCACCGAAATGAATACACAAAAATTCAGTTATGATACGCTCAGTCAGGCGGTAAATGATTTACTGAAAAGAGGTTACACTACCGATTTTTTAGTAGAAGCTGAAAACGATTGCATCATCTGTAAAATTGGTGAAGGAGAAGCCAGAGAACTTTCTCCCGAAGAATTTAAAATTGACGAAGTGTACAGATTCGAGGGTATGACAGACCCCGGAGACGAAAGCATCGTTTTTGCGATCTCATCTCCGGTTCATGATATCAAAGGGATTGTAATCAATGGCTATGGAGCGGAATTTGGTTATCGTTCCTCAAAATTGGTCGAACATTTAAACAGGCATTTGGAAAAATGAAAAAATCAATCGTGCTTTTTGTTCTCCTGTTCAGTTCATTTTCAATCGCTCAATCAGTATCAGAGAATGAATTCAAAAGACTCGTCAGGGATTCTTTTCAGAAAATATGGTCGGATTTGAATTTCGAAGAAGTCAAAAATTACTATACTGATGACTTTATTCTTTTTGAAGATGGAGAAATCTGGAACAATGATTCTGTAAAAATTGCCATACAAGATATCAAATCAAGATTCGAAAGTCCCGAAAACAATATGTATGAGTTTGAAAGGGTCAACACGTTTGAATTCCTGAAAAGCCATAGCGATAACAATTTCGGCTGGATTGCTTATCATAACTATGCAGATATACTGATGAGCGGAACAAGCATAGCGAAACTACACTGGTTAGAAACCGCAACATTTGTAAAAACCAATAAAGGATGGATGATTCAATCACTCCATTCAACAATTTTTAAAGACAAGAAACAATGAAAACAATGAAATTCAAAACCAATATAAATTGCAGCGGATGCGTTGCTGGCGTTACTCCTTTTTTAAATAAATTAGAAGGTATCGAATGGAATGTTGATACTGACACCCCTGAAAAGATTCTGACTGTGAAAACGGAAAGTGTCTCAGAAGATGAAATTATAAAAGCTGTAAAAAAAGCGGGATTCGAAATAAATATGGCATAATTTTGAATCTGAATTGTAACATTTAACCCAATTTATTTACTAATAATTAAAAACAAATCTCAATGAAAAAATTCTTTTTTGCTTTTGCGGTATTATTTTCGGGAATTATCGTCAATGCTCAGGACAAACCACAATTTTTAGAGGTCGATTACCAGATGGAAATGAAGTTTGACGTGGAAGAGATACTTAAAAATGTTCCTGCCCAGTGGAAATCACAAGTAGAAGAACCTCTCCGCCAGGAAATTAAAAACGGGATTTTTATCGATTACAAGCTTAAAACCAATGGTACAGAATCCGAGTACAAAATGCAGGAAAAGATCAACAATGATCAGTCTGCCGCAGGAATGATTTTGGCTCAGATTACTGCTATGGACAAAGAACCATTGTATAAGGACATCAAAACAGGATATTATCTAAAACCTTATGATTTAGGAAAAGCTTATTTGATGAAAGATAGTTTGAAAGATATCAAATGGAAAATAACTAAAGAAAAAGTACAAATTGCCGGATTCGATACATATAAAGCAACAGGTGTCATGAATGATTCAATTCCTGTAACAGCTTGGTACACACCTAAAATCAACATCAAAGACGGACCTGACAGAATTTGGGGTCTTCCGGGATTAATTCTGAAAACAGAATTTGAAATGAACGGTGCGGGAATCATCATTACAGCTAAAAATGTTGCGGTAAAAGAAGAAGAAATCAAAATCAACAAGCCTTCAAAAGGAAAAGAAATTTCTGAAAAGGAATTCTATGAAGAAATGAGAATATTACAGGAAAAAGCAAAAGAAATGTATGGCGGTGGAGTAGAGACGGAATAAACTCCAAGCTTTTAAAATATCCTAAAAGCTGCCTTTACAGGCAGCTTTTTTATTTAATAATCTTTAACATATTGGTTAAACTTTTCATAAATGAATGATCACGAGATTTTTCGATTCGAAATAGAATATATTTTTGACTAAATTAAAATCAGCTCAATATGAAAAAAATTCTATTCTCTTTTTTCATTATCAACGCTCTTACAATTTCTGCGCAAGAAAAACTTGTTGTGGAATACGAATCCATTATGGAATTTGATGTAAGTAAAAGCTTTATAATGACCACTATGGATAACGGCAGTGAATCCAGTACAAAAATCGGAGCCAATAAAGAAATGGAAGACAAGCTTAGGGAAGCCATGAGTAAACCCTCCTATTATACCTTGATTTCAACTCCTGAAGAATCCGATTTCAGGATTGTGGAAAAAGTTGAAAATGATCAGCCTACAGATGGTGGAATGGTTATAAAAGTGCAGGGAAACAATGGCATTACCTACAAAAATCTGAACGAAAAAACTATTATCAGGTCCGCTACAACTTTTAACCAGGATTTTCTGATTCTAGATTCTATAAAATCTTATGATTGGAAAATCACACGCGAATCCAAAGAAATCCTCGGCTATGAGGTTAGAAAAGCGGAGGCCGTTGTGGACAGCACTACAAATATTGTTGCTTGGTATGCTCCGAAATTAACCTACAAAAACGGGCCTGATATTTACGGAGGGCTTCCGGGATTGATCATGGAAATTGAAATCAATTCCGACTCACCGGAAAGAGGTAAAAGAAAAATTACTTACAAGGCCATTTCATTGAATGTTGCTACTGACAAAAAAGGAATTGAACGCCCTAAAAAAGGTAAAAAAGTAACCGATGCGGAATTCCGAACATGGACAGAAGAACAACGTGAAAAAATGAAAGAAATGTATGGAGGTGGTGTGGACAAGGATTGATTTTTCAATTTTGAATGTTGAATTTGAGATGTTTCAAATCAAATCCTGTAACAAATCCTGTCTATCACGTACTAATCATTTAAAATCATCTTAAATGAACAAGGTTCTACTTTTTATTTTTTCATTTCTCATTTCTCATTTTTCATTTTCACAAGAAACCTGTAAGCTCCGAGGCGAGATCCGTGACAGCATCGGGCTTCCGGTATTTGATGCTTCTGTTTCAGCATTCAATTCCAAAAACGAAGGCCTGGCATTTACATTTACTGATACCGAAGGTAGTTTTGTATTGGACTTGCCCTGTAATGACAGTTACGACATAGAAGTAGAACATATAGATTTTGAATCGTATTCAGAAAATGTAACGATGGATAAATCAAAATCCGTTCGGTTCAAAATGAAAAGAGGGGTTATTTCCTTACAGGAAGCCGTTATAAGAGCCAAACAACCCATCACGATAAAAGGTGATACCATCGAATATGACGCCGATAGTTTCCGTACCGCAGCTGATGAAAACTTAGAAGACATCTTAAAAAAACTTCCCGGAATTCAGGTTGAAAACGGAAAAGTTTATTATGAAGGAAAAGAAATTACAACTATAAAAGTAGGTAACCGTGAAGTATTGGGTGGAAATACGAAACTACTTACGAAAAATCTTCCGGCAGATGCTATAGACAAAGTCCAGCTAAACAAAAAATTCAAGCAAAATCCATTTGCGAATTCATTGCAGGATGATGAAGAAGCAATGCTCAATATAGAACTAAAAGAAAACAAGAAAAGCCTGATTTTTGGAAACGTAACTTTGGGAGGGGATGCAAATGAACATTCCGATGTACAATCGAAATTGTTTTATTTCAGTCCAAAAACAGATGGAACTTTTATCAATGATTACAATACTTACGGTAAGGAAGTTTTCACCATGGAAGATTACTTCGCGTTTTTGGGCGGGATGTCTGAACTAATGGAAGAAGGAAGCAGTTTTTCATTGCGTGACAATTCCAATTCAATCCGTTTGGGAAGCGCGCAGGATGCTTCCGAGATGAGTTCTTTTTTAAGTGCATTGCACTTTGGTTATGAACCCAGCAAAAAATTGTACACCAACGGGTTTGTTCTTTTCAATAACAATAATTTAAGTTACAAATCAATTCAGGAAAGAATTAACGGTGAAAACTATGAACGTGACGAACAGTTCAATGACCAGCATTTGCTTTCGACCTTGGGGAGATTCCGTTTTGACTTTACACCGGATTCCAAATCACAAATCAAATACCGTGTAAATTTCAATTACATCGAAAATGAAGATGATCAGCTTGCAGATACCTATAAAAATGATGTTTCTACCGGAAACCGAAACAGCTTGATGGATAAAACAAGTTTCAGCTTGCGCCAGAATTTATCATACATCCGAAAAATCGGACGAGACCATAATCTTGGGATCTATCTCCGTCACCAAATGCTGAATGACCACCCTGATTTACAAATCAATTCCTTGGGAAGCTCCATGATCATCGATAGTTTGAGTTTCAATAATCTTTGGCAAACTCAAAGGTTTAATAAAAACAATCTTCAGGTTTATGGAATTTATAACCATCTTTTGTCCAATACCAGTAATTTACGCCTGAAAATCGGTTCAAATTTCAGCTGGCAAAATTTAAAAAATTCTATTTATGAAGGTAATTCATTGATTACTAATGATAATTTCCTCACAGATTCCGATTTCAATTATTCCGAATTGTATGCAGACGCAACTTACACCAAAAAAATAGGGATTTTTAAATTTGATGTGGGAGCAGGTGTGCATAATTTCCGTGAAAAAACAAATCTTTTGACACAAATCCAGTCACTTGAGGCTACAAAAATATTACCGCATATAGATGCTGAAATTAAATTCAGCAATTCACAGGCGTTGAATTTATCATACAGGCAAGAATACAAGCTACCCAACCTGATAGACCTGTCCGATAGTTATGATGTACAGAATTACTATTCCGTTTACCGTGGATTTTTAGGATTGACAGAGTCACTTTACC
>CAZKOC010000086.1:2144-8328 GCA_964554275.1 uncultured Weeksellaceae bacterium | reverse complement strand
ATTAAAATGAAATTTAACCCATGGCACCACGTTTCAGTTGGTGAAGAACAACCTGGCACCGTTCAGGCGATTATTGAAATCCCACAGGGAAGCAAGGCGAAATATGAACTGGACAAAGCATCGGGATTGCTGCGGCTGGACAGGGTACTTTTTTCTTCGGTTTCTTATCCGCATAACTACGGCTTTATCCCTCAAACCCTGGGTGATGATAACGACCCGCTTGATATTATCGTGATTTGCCAGATCGATGTTGATCCGATGTGTATTGTAGAAGCCAATGTAATTGGAGTTTTACGGATGATCGACAATGGTGAAGGTGATGACAAAATCATTGCAGTAGCTAAAAACGATATGAGTGTGAATCACATAAAAGATGTTTCTGAACTTCCGCCGCATTTGACCGTGGAACTGCAAAACTTCTTTGAGGATTACAAAAAACTGGAAAATAAAGTAGTGATAGTGGAAGAATTTCAAAATGCTGAAATAGCAAAAGAGATTGTTACCCGATCCATTGAAAGTTATAAAAATAACTACGACAAAATCAAAAAAGAAAACAAGAAGGCTTAAAATTCGTAGGTTTGCACAATGAAAATTTTACCCTACAAAAATCTGTTTATCGGGATCACCGAAACGCTGAACAACATATTTTTCAACAATAAATATGCCGACCGTGAATTGGAACGAACTTTAAAATCCAATCGAAAATGGGGTAGCAAAGACCGCGCGTTCATTGCAGAAACGGTTTACGACACCGTTCGCTGGAAACGGATGATCGAAGCATCTATGGGAAAAGAGGTGGCGCCCGATAACCTTTGGGAATTTGTAGGAACCTGGTTTGCTTTGAATGATGAAAAATTACCTTATTGGGATGAATTCAAAAAAGTCAGCCAAAAAGAAATCCTGAAAAGAAACC
Source organism: uncultured Weeksellaceae bacterium (assembly GCA_964554275.1). Classification (GTDB taxonomy): domain Bacteria; phylum Bacteroidota; class Bacteroidia; order Flavobacteriales; family Weeksellaceae; genus Moheibacter. The sequence goes on along the minus strand of CAZKOC010000086.1, from coordinate 7,415 downwards.
ATGCGGCGACAGAGAAAAGTCTCGCCATCAAAGAATCCATTCCTGACTGGTTGAACGAATTGGGCTTAAAAGAATTAGGTGCACAATGGGCAAAAGAAATTGAAGTGATGAATGTTCCTTCTCCGGCAATTATCCGTACCAATACACTGAAAATCGACCGGAAATCGCTTCAAAAAAAACTGAAAGAAGAAGGCGTGGAATCCGAAATCCTTTCTAAATATCCGGACGCTTTACAATTGACGGAAAAAGCCAATATTTTCAAAACAGACGCGTTCCAAAAGGGATTATTTGAAGTTCAGGATGCGGGCTCACAGCTGATTTCCCCTTATCTGAATGTTGCTGAAGGAATGCGCGTGGTAGATGCCTGCGCCGGCGCTGGAGGAAAAGCATTGCACCTTGCCGCTCTGATGCAAAACAAAGGACAAATTTATGCATTGGACATTCACGAATGGAAACTGCTGGAACTGAAAAAACGTGCCAAACGAAACGGCGCTCAAAATATACAGACCAAAATAATTGATTCCACAAAAGTCATCAAGAAAATGGAAAATTCTGCTGACAGATTATTGATTGACGCGCCTTGCAGCGGATTGGGCGTGCTCAGCAGAAATCCGGATGCCAAATGGAAACTAAGCATTGAATTCATTGAGACCGTAAAACAGGAACAAGCAAAAATCCTGAATGATTATGCCAAAATAGTTAAACCCGGTGGTGCAATGGTATATGCAACCTGTTCCATTTTACCAAGCGAAAATCAAAATCAAGTTGAGAAATTTCTGGAAAACCATTCTGAATTCAAACTGATCAGAGAAAAACAATTGCTCCCGTCACAAACCGGATTTGACGGGTTTTATATGGCATATTTGGAAAAGATTAATTAACTTTATACAAGTTATTATAATCATAAGTCCTTATGAAAAAAATCTACACTCTTTTCATTGTACTTTTTGGTTCAATTCTTTTTGGACAGGAATACAGACCAATGTTATTAGCAGACAATTATTGGCAGGTTTCGGAATATATGCATGTCGAATTTGGAAACACTGAATTCCAAGATTATCAATATCTGCTAACCGATGAAACTATTAATTTTAATGGGAAAGATTATATCGGTTTAAAATTCAGAAAACGAATCAGAATTAATGATATTCCTCAATCTGATTGGAGTAATTGGGAATCTGCAGGTTTTTATTTGAATGAAAATGTTGAGGAACGTAAGATTTATATATATTATGATGAGTCGTTCAATTGGCATGAATCTGGAGAATTTCTTTTATATGATTTTAGTTTAGAAATAGGAAATTCAATGAATTTTGATGGTTTTATTGAAGGGCAGTTCTTTGAACCTTTAGAAGTCATCGATATTACAAATGAAATAATTAATGGTGAGTCTTACAAAGTATTTCATTTTGACGATGATGCAAGTGAATATCCTTTTAAAATAATCGAAGGCATTTGCTCTACTTTCGGGTTGAATACGCTTTCTTTTTCTTGGGATGGCGGTTGGCAATTAACTGATTTTGGCCAAAATCTTTCGACTAAAGAAGCTACATTGTCAAAAATAAAAATCTACCCCAACCCATTCGCAGAGAAAATCCAAATTGAAAATTCAGAAGAAATCCAAGAATTACAATTATTTGACAGTCAGGGAAAATTAATTTCAACAAACAAAAATGTTGATGATTTGAATTCTAAACTTGGTTCTTTAAATAATGCGATTTACTTTTTGAAAATCAATTACAAGAATAATAAATCCGAGACCATTAAATTGATTAAAAACAAATAGCTAAATTTGAATTAAGATTTGAAAAATGCAGGATGTAGAAAATCTTTTTTTGGAAGTAAGCAAAGCCATTGACGAACGTGATATTTCAGGAGCTAAGGAATTATTGGAAGAAATTCTTTCCATTGATCCCGGATATGGCCGGGCACACAATCATCTGGGCTGGATTTATGAAACCAAAATCAAAGATTTCGATAAAGCCAGGCAGCATTATAGCTTGGCCATCAAATTCTGCAAAGGAACTTATCCAGTTGTTTATGTAAATTACGGATATTTACTGATTGAATTCGGTCATTTGGAAACCGCCGAAAAAATCATAGAGGAAGGTTTACAGGCAAATGGGGCTGACAAAGCTACACTCCACTACCAAAAAGGGAAAATTGCCGAGCACAGGCGACAATATAAAGTTGCCGCCAGTTTCTACAAAGAGGCACAACAACTGAGTTTCAACAAAGATTTTCATTTGATGCTTGATGGTGAAATTAGCCGTGTAAAGTCAAAAATGAGCTTTTGGGAGAAATTATCCCTCAAATTCTGACTCGAAAAATTTGCCTTATTATTCCCAAGTTTTGCGAATTATCCGTAATTTTAGGCAGACAAAGCAAACATAAAAATGAGATACCATAAATTAGGGGATATCCCTCAAAAAAGACATACGGTTTTTCAGGATGAAAACGGCAAACACCGTTACGAACAGTTGTTTGGAACGGAAGGATTTAGCGGCGTTTCGTCTTTGCTATACCACATTCATCGTCCGACACAAATGATTAAATTTGGTGAAGCAATTGATGTCACTCCAAAAGCCGTGATTGAAAAAAACATTACGCCAAGGCTCATCAAAGGTTTCAATGCAAAACCTACCGATGACTTTTTGGAAGCCCGGACACCATTGTTTTTCAACAATGATTTGATTATGGGTGTTGCTGCGCCAAGAAAATCGATGACTGATTATTTTTACAAGAACGGCCAGTGTGACGAATTGCTTTTTATCCACAAAGGAAGTGGAACTTTGAAAACATTTTTAGGTGATATCAAATTTGAATACGGAGATTATCTGATCATTCCGAGAGGAACAATTTATCAGATGGAATTTAATGATGAAAACAACCGTTTATTTTATCTGGAATCCTTCTCCCCGATTGAAACACCTAAACGTTACCGAAACAAATACGGGCAATTACTGGAGCATTCACCTTTCTGTGAACGCGATATAAAATTACCTGAATATCAGTCACCTATTGATGAAAAAGGGGAATTTTTGATAAAGGTCAAAAAAGCAGGAATGATTCACCCGATTACTTATGCCACGCATCCGTTTGATGTGGTAGGCTGGGACGGTTACTTTTATCCGTACGGATTCTCTATTCATAATTTTGAACCGATTACGGGACGCGTTCACCAGCCGCCTCCGGTCCATCAGAATTTTGAGGCGCATAACTTTGTGGTATGTTCATTCTGTCCAAGGTTATATGATTATCATCCGAAATCCGTTCCGGCACCATATAATCATAGCAATATAGATTCGGAAGAAGTTTTGTACTATGTGGACGGAGATTTTATGAGCAGAAACCACATCGAACAAGGTTATTTCACACTGCATCCGGGCGGAATTCCTCACGGACCGCATCCGGGCGCTATGGAACGAAGCATCGGACAAAAAGAAACGGAAGAATTAGCCGTAATGGTCGACCCGTTCCATCCGTTAAAATTGACGCAGGAAGCACTGGATATGGAAGATGACAGCTACAAAACAAGTTGGCTGGAATGATTGGAAATTAGATTTTAGACATAGTTTTAGTCCCACAATTGTGGGATTTTTTATCTCTATTGCAATTAATATAAAAAACGTAGAGCCGCAATGCATTGCGGCTCTACAATAATAATATGAATTCAATAATTTAGTCTCTTCCTCTCATTGCAATCATGATAAAATAAAGCAATTGCGCCAATGAACCAATCGCAGCCACAACATAGGTTCTTGCAGCCCATTTTAATGCGTCCTGTGCCCCTGCGTATTCATTTGGCAGCACCATATTGCGTTCTTTTAACCAGGCCAAAGCACGGTTACTCGCATCATATTCCACCGGTAAAGTAACGAATGCAAAAGCAGTTGTGATGGCAAATAATACAATACCAATCCAGAGTATAGTTGAAACTCCGGATGAAACATACAAAATAATTCCTCCCATCAAAACCCATTGCAATAAGTTACTTGAAATATTTACGGCCGGAACCATTTTAGAGCGCATTTCCAGCCAGGAATATCCTTTTGCATGTTGTACGGCATGTCCAACCTCGTGTGCGGCAACAGCGGCGGCAGCAGCATTTCTTTCGTGATAAACCACTTCCGAAAGATTTACCGTTTTATTGGCCGGATTATAATGATCGGTCAGCTGACCGGCAGTTGAAATTACTTTTACATCATGGATTCCGTTGTCGGCCAGCATTTTTTCGGCAATTTCCTTACCGCTCATGCCGTTGGCCAGGTAAACTTTCGAGTAATGTTTGAATTTATTTTTCAATTGATAGCTGATGTACATACTCAATAACATCGGCACACCAACAACAATCAGATACAAGGGATCAAATACCATAGTTTTCTATTTTAATTTAAAGTTTACGTTGTAAAAATACTCTTTTCCTTCTACTTCAAAAATTATTCCATCGGGTCTGTTGTCAGTTGCAGGAGCTTCAAAATTCTGAATCATCCCGGATTGAACCGGGAAATACTGTTCTATAAAAATTTCATTATCACTCATATGGGTAAAATGAACCTTGTCAAACAGCTTGTCTTTCAATATTATCCCTTTTACAGAAAAGGTCTTTGGCAATTTATCAATTACCATAAAAACTTCATACCCCCTTTCGAATTCCGAATGAGTCCTGATTTCATATTGGGCTGTCAAAATTTCAGGTTGTGAAGGATTATACGGTTTCTGACAGGAAAAAATTATCCAGGTCAAAAGAAAGATCAACAGGCATTTTAAATTTTTCATCTGCAAAGTTTTATTGTAATTTTAATGGTCAGATGCAATGCCTGAATATTTTTTGTAATTTAAAACAAATTTAATGACCGGCATTTCATACCTTTAAATATAGATTTAATTTTCCATACATGAAAACCAAAATATCTTTCTGCTTAACTGTTATATTACTTTCAATCAGTTTTATAAGCTGTAATGACGACGACACACCTCCTCCTTCTACATCTGTAAACGATTTTGTATGGAAAGCCATGAATCTTTGGTATTATTGGCAGACATCTGTGCCGAATCTTGCAGATAACCGGTTTGCTAACGAGACGGAATACTATAATTTTTTAAATTCCCAACAGACAGATGAATTGTTCTACAATTTGCTTTTTGATTATGGTAATACAGACCGCTTTTCATGGATTGTAGATAATTATGAAGATTTAGAAAATCAGTTTGCCGGAATTAATTTTTCATTTGGAATGGATTACGGATTGGTTCGTTTAAATCAGAATT
>CAZKOC010000086.1:0-2044 GCA_964554275.1 uncultured Weeksellaceae bacterium | reverse complement strand
GGAATTAATTTTTCATTTGGAATGGATTACGGATTGGTTCGTTTAAATCAGAATTCAAATGTAATTTTCGGGTATGTTCAATATGTTCTGCCGAATTCTCCGGCTGCCAATGCCGGACTACAACGAGGTGATGTCTTTACGAGAATAAATGAAACCCAATTAACCGATTCTAACTATCCCCAGCTATTGGGTGAAATGTCCTTGACATTCGGGATGGGGTATTTACAAAACGGACAATTGTTTAACAGTGATGAACAAATTTCGGTAACCAAAACACAAATCAACGAAAATCCGGTTTATATCTCAACCGTTATAGAATCAGAAGGACATAAAATCGGGTATTTGATGTACAATGGTTTCCGCGCCAATTATAATGATGAGCTGAACTTTGCCATAGGGCAATTAAATTCGCAGGGGATAACGGATTTGGTCATAGATTTACGCTACAATGGCGGTGGCTCGGTACAAACCGCGGCTTATTTCGGAAGTATGGTAACCGGGCAATTTAACGGACAGGATTTTACCAAACTTACATTTAACCAAAAAGCGTCTTCCAATAATTCAGCTTATAAATTTGAAAATGAAGGAAAGGTCTTTAACGATGCTTTGGAACAAACCGGAACATTCAGTCTCAATCATTTAAATCTCAGCGAAGTATATGTTCTGACAGCGAGAGGTTCTGCTTCCGCCAGCGAAATGCTCATCAGTTGCCTTAGGCCCTATATAAATGTAATTACTATAGGAACAAAAACTTATGGAAAAACGGTCGGTTCCATTACCTTATACGATTCTCCTTCCTCCTATTATACTTCCACAAACGGAATTAATCCCGCCCACAAATGGGCAATGCAGCCTATCGTTTTCGAATACAGAAATTCCCAAAATCAGCCTGCACCCGTACAGGGAATCGTACCGGATCATGAAATAAATGAAATAAATTATCTGGAAAATCTTCCTCCATTGGGCAGTCAGGACGAACCTTTGTTTGGCACAGCCATAAGTTTGATTACGGGAGCCCCCAGAATTGGAGAAATGCCTGCTTTTACAAATCATAAATTATTCAAAAACTCGAAAACAATGGAACAATTCGGTACTGAATTATATTTGGATAAAGGATTTAATCTAAATCCGTAGTTTCATTATCTTTGCCGACCTATATGAGTATTGAGATAAAAGAAATTCATTCGAGAAGAGAACTGAGAGATTTTGTAAAATTCCAGCTGGAGTTGTACAAAGGAAACCCGTATTTTGTTCCTCCTTTAATGGTGGAAGAGGTCAACAGCCTGGATGTAACCAAAAATCCGGCTTTTAAATTTGCAAAAGCACGTTATTTTTTAGCGTACAAAAACGGAAGAATTGCCGGCCGTATTGCCGCCATTATCAATGATATTGAAGTCAATGAATTGAATGTTAAGAAAATAAGGTTCGGATGGTTCGACGTGATTGATGACCTTGATGTAACAAAAGCTCTTTTTGCAAAAGTCGAAGAAATTGCAAAGGAAAACGGCTTGAAATATATGGAAGGCCCAATGGGTGCCTCCAATCTTGAAAAAGCCGGAATGCTTACTTTTGGATTTGATAAACTTGCAACCGCAATCGGTGCTTATAATTATGAATATTACCCGAAACATTTAGAGCAATTAGGTTTTGAAAAAGAAAAGGAATGGGTGGAAAATCTAATCCCTGCACCCGAAACCATTTCAGATAAAATCTATCAGTTTTCTAATCTTGTTCAGGAAAGGTATAAACTGAAATTACTGCATTTCAAAAATGCAAAAGAAATGCAGCCCTACATAAAACCGGTCTTTGATTTGCTGGAAGAATCCTACAAAGATCTGGATACTTTTGTTCCCATTTCCGAAGAACAGAAAGCATTTTATGCAAAAAAATATTCAACCATCCTCAATCCTGATTTTATCAATTTTATAGAAGACGGTGACGGAGAGCTTTGTGCCTTCGCCATTACCATGCCTTCTTATGCTAAAGCGCTGCAGAAAGCCAAAGGAAGATTTTTCCCGTTTGGATGGTATCATCTGCTTCAGGC
>CAZKOC010000085.1:0-8359 GCA_964554275.1 uncultured Weeksellaceae bacterium | reverse complement strand
CAGGCTTCCAAATCCGTATTCAAAATCAACTCTCCATCTATAATGGCTTTCTTGCCGAAATCAGGCTCCCCATTGCTCCAGGCCAATCCGTCCCAAAGGGTAGAGGATGGGCAGTTGGAAGGAATGTTCTCATAAATTATATCAAAACGATCATTAAATTCTCCAGCTTCTGATTCAAACAGATAATTCTGCTCAGTTAGGTTATGAACAATCCCAAGATATTTGTCATGCAGGTAAATTGGTTGTCCATCTGCAAATAACCCATCCATATTTGCAATGTTAATGATGAATTCGCCGGCGGTTATAATTCTTATTCCTAATTGTACTACATCAGAGGGTTCGAATGGCAGGGCACGTCCCTGGATTACATATTTCTCTCCTTCAATTACACTATAGAGAGCAGAACCATTATATCCAAACAATTTACCATCTATCTGGTTGTCAACTCCGTTTGTTGCCCCAGTCATGTAACCTATTAAAATCTGATTGTAACCTTGATTTTGACCATTGCTGAAATTTAACCAAAATCTGTGTCTTTCCGTTTCATCAGCTTTAGAGAAGATTCCTGCATCATCAACCCTCATCGAATTGCTAAAGTTTACAGAAGTGTCAGTTGTTGCTACTAAAAATCCTTGTCCAACAGTGATTATACCATTTGGAATCACTCCGCCGCCTACAGCTGCGACACAGTTATACAGGACACAAGTCGAATAGTTGTTACCTGCATTGTGATTATTATTCCAGAAATAGATCGAATTGATTCCCGGATTTGCAAGGATAAAATCATCTGCATTGATATTAGATGGATATGGATTCCCAATAGATGTATAGTTTAAGGCATTTGTATTGACGGTAACTTCTCCATTAAACGGAACACCAATAAATTTACCCACATAAGGGGCCGGTGTGGTTGAACTCCAGTTGTTAGGAGCGCGGAACAGGTAACCTTTTCCTTCTGTAAAATCACCTGTTACATTGGCTGAAACATAACCTGAGGCACCTTCGTAAGTATAAACACGGTCAGATAGTGTTTGTGGAGAGAATTCCTGCAGCTGTTGTCCGCTGACAGGTGATGACCACATGGTGTAGTCCAGTCTTACAAAAGGCTGGCTTTCCCGGATTACCGTAATTGCTCCTGTATTTTCAACATCTTCATTCTGTATTAAATTTCCTCCGTTGGATACTATAAAATCTTCTTCTTCCGCCTGGTTGATGATTTGTCCGTTTACGGTAAAAGTTTTTCCTGTTGGAATTTCCAGGCTTCCGTTTGAAGTTATCTCAAGTTCACAGGATTCTAAATCTGCATTTAAAATCAGATTTCCGTCTACGATGGCTTTCTTACTGAAATCAGGTTCACCGTTGCTCCAGGCCAATCCATCCCAAGTTGTAAGTGAATGACATCCATCAAAGTCAATTACCATAATATCATCAAGAACAATTCCCTGTCCGAAATGATTGGTTCCCTCAAAAGCAATATAATAATTTTCACTTGTATCAGGTAAATCCAATTCAACCTGGGTCCAAACATCTACGTTAGAAGAAAAAGTAGCTCCCGGAATCAAAGTCCAGGTTCCATTGACCGTGTTTTTATAATAAACATTTAGTTCATTTTGTTCTTCAGAATCAATTCCTTCTTCATTGGCATACCAAAATGTCAATTTAGGGGCTGACATAGGAGAAAGATCAAACGAAGGTGAAATCAATTTGGTCTTATAGGGTGCATAGGAACCAAAATAGAACAAAGCGTTTAAACTACCCGAATGTGCGCTTGAAACACTTCCTCCGGGGGCTCCCGAATAAATAGACCAATCTATTGTTCCGGTTACATGTTCAATCGTCCAGCAATCTCTCGAAATACTATCATCTTCAAAGGTTTCAGTAAATGGAAAGCTATTGATAGTTTCACATTGTGTAGTGAAAGACAGCACTTCGGAAAGATTACTTACTCCATCTGTTGTTCCACAATCTGCCTGAACATAGAAATCATATTCAGTACTTGCGGATAAACCTATTATATTCACTGTAGAAGTGGCAACAGAGCCACTCATTACTGCCAAATCATTTATTGGGTCAGCTCCTGAATTAAATACAAACCAATTATAATTTGAAGCATTAGGCGGTGAATTCCACGATATTTGAGCCGAATCATCTCCTGTAAAATCCAATACTAAATCTTCAGGGACAGGGCAGGTGATTTGTGGACCAATATAAAAATCATCAAATCCAATGTAGTAATCACCTGAAATCCAGTTAGCCGTAATTTTAATTGTCACATATTGCCCTACATAGGCAGACATATCCAAATCATAGTTTTGCCATCCTGCGACACCATTGTTTACGATGGTTTGAATATCTGAATAAGTCATACCATAATTAGTAGAAACCGATACTATGAAATTTCCCGAACCTACTGCCGGAGGGTTATAAGGTTCCGGTGAAAAATCAGCAAGCCTGTAAACAAATGTCAGTCTATGGCCGGCTTCAATTTCGCCCGCAGAAATGGTTTTAAAATTACCCGTAGACGCTCCGGATCGCAAATTTTTAAATATGACATAACTTTCAGCGCCTGGCAATCTTGATGATGTAGCAATTATAAAGCCTGTATTTTCCCAACCATTGGGCAGTGTCATCGCATTGAATTTTTCAGACCAAGGAGTAGTTGTTGTTATAGGTGCCACGGTCGAAAAGGTTTGCTCAACACATCCTGTTGCATTACCGTTAGAATTATAAGGAGTAATTCCTACATAATAGGTTTGGCTGTAATTCAGTGCAAGAGGATACGTGGTTACATTCCCCACGTTTACATTATTGATAATATCTGTTCCTCCCGGTGTAGTTCCTACGCGTAATATATATCCTGTGGGCACACCCGTCGCGACAGACCAATTTAAAGAAGTCGTGGTAATAGGAACATTTGCAGTTCCATTTGCCGGAGAAGTTAATATTGCATTACAATTTGGTACAACAGCTGTATTTTGTATTATGGCTATATCGTCTATGTGTATATAATAATCCCCCGCAGCCCAAGTTCCCTTAAACCGAAGTCTAATCCCGCTTCCGTTGGGAACAGCTCCCGCCGGAATAATAAAGCTCATAGGGGCACAAGTAGTAGAAGGATTATGATTTAAACTGTTAATTATAAATCCACTTGAATAACTTGCACCATCATTGGTGGAATATAATACTTCTAAGCTTCCAAAATTAGAAAGAGTAGCTCCGCCTCCGGTGAAGTTAATAATTTTGTAATTAAATGAAACATTGATCGCCGCACCATTGGAAGATGTAACATTCGGTGAAGTCAATTCGTTCGTTGTTGCCGAACTCAATCGTCCCCTCGGGCTTCTACCGTCACAAGTATTGGTGGGGGTATTGGTGTATCCGTTCGCCACCCATCCACTAGGGAATGTTGTTGAATTGAAATTCTGGCTGAAATTAATCTGCGCAGAAACAGAATTCACTACAAAAAATAAAACTGTTAAAAGCGTAAATTGTTTTGAAGAAAATAAATTTTCTTTCATAGGGTTTAGGTTTTTGAAAATTGCTGTAAATTTACTATAATTATGTTGGTCTTCAAAATATTAAGAAAAAATAATGTTCATTTATTCTAACTAATAAATTTATTGATCTTTAAACCTGAGCGATTTTTAGGGATATTGTTATTAAATCCATAAACCGGATTTATTTACTTAAATATTATCCGGAAACCATTTGTAAAAAATCATCTTCAGTCAAAATCTGAACTGTTCCGAGGGTTTCAGCTTTTTTAAGTTTACTTCCAGCTTTTTCACCTGCAATCAGATAATCCAGGTTTTTGCTCACAGCTGAAATATTTTTTCCGCCATGCTGTTCCACCAATTTCTGTGCTTCTTCACGCGTAAATTGCGTCAAACTCCCAGTAAACAGAAAAGTTTTTCCTTCCAGTAAATCGGAAACAGGTTTTTCGGATTCGCCAACTTCCATCTGCACACCAGCGTTTTTCAACCTTTGTACGATGGTCTGATTTTTCTCTTTTGAGAAAAATTCCTGAATGCTTATAGCAATTTTCCCACCGATATCGTCTACATTTTCCAATTCTTCCAAAGAAGCATTTATCAGATTATCAATTGAATGAAATCTTTTTGCTAATTTTTTGGCCACCGTTTCACCAACGTGACGAATTCCTATTGCATATAGCACTTTTTCAAAAGGAATTTTCTTTGATTCTTCAATCGAGTCAATGATATTTTGAGCGGACTTCTCCGCCATTCGTTCCAACGGCAAAATATCTTCCTTTTTTAAATCATAAAAATCTGCAACATCTTTTACCAGATTATTCTTATAAAATAAATCGGCCGTCTCTCCGCCCACACTTGCCATATCCATCGCTTTACGGGAAACATAATGTTCCAATCGGCCTATGATTTGGGGTTTACAATAATCTTCATTCGGACAATAGTGTTGTGCTTCGCCTTCTTTTCGGATGAGCTCCGTACCACATTCGGGGCAATGCGTAATAAATTCAATTTTTTGAGAATCAGGCTGTCGGACATCAAAGTTTACTTCTACGATTTTCGGAATGATTTCTCCGCCTTTTTCCACATAAACCATATCACCGATCCTTACTTCCAGTTTGTTGATGATATCTTCGTTGTGCAATGAAGCCCTTTTCACAACAGTCCCCGCAAGGTTTACGGGTTTCAAATTTGCGACAGGTGTAATTGCACCGGTCCTTCCGACCTGATACGAAATGCTTAGCAATTCCGTTTCCGCTTTCTCAGCTTTGAATTTGTATGCCATTGCCCAACGGGGTGATTTCGCTGTATGTCCCAATTCCTGCTGCTGCGCAAATGAATTTACTTTTACAACAATTCCATCGATTTCAAACGGAAGGTTCTTTCTTTCCTTTTCCCAGAAATCAATAAAATTCAAAACTTCATCCAGACTCGAACATAATTTTGCTGTCTGTGGAATTTTAAATCCATAGTCTTCTGCAGACTTCAACATTTCCCATTGTGATTGAAATGGTAAATTATTCCCGACAATTGTATAGAGATAACAATCCAGTTTTCGTTTGGAAACTTCTGAACTGTCTTGCAGTTTTAAGCTACCGCTGGCTGTATTTCTTGGGTTTGCATATAATTCCAAGCCTGATTCTTCACGTTCGGAATTGATGCGTTTGAACTCTTTATATGGCAAAACGATTTCGCCCCGGATGTAAAATTTGTCAGGAAATCCGCCTCTTAATTTTAAAGGAATGGAGCGAATGGTTTTGATGTTTAAAGTAATTTCGTCGCCCTGAAATCCATCACCTCTTGTTACGGCTTGCTTCAGTTTTCCACTTTCATATAAAATTGAAATGGATGCTCCGTCATATTTAAGTTCACATACAAACTCTACTTTTTCATCCAATGATTTTTCAATTCGTTTTTCCCAATCCTGTAAATCTTCAATAGAGTAGGAGTTGTCGAGCGAATACATACGGTATTCGTGAACAATAGTCGGAAATATTTTGGTAATGGTTCCGCCCACACGTTGGGTAGGGGAATCCTCATCAAAGAATTCAGGGTATTGATTTTCCAGTTCCTGAAGTTCTTTTAGTTTTTGATCAAATTCATAATCTGAAATCGTGGGGTTATCTAAAATGTAATAATTATAATTATGCTGATTTACTTCTTCACGAAGCGATTGAATTTTTTCCTGAATGTTCATCCTACTGTATTAAATTTCATTTTTATTATGATTACATTCTTGAAAGAATTTCCTGTTTCTTCGCTTCGTATTCATCACGTGTAATGAGGAAATTATCCATCAACTGTTTGAGCTTTCTCAAAGTTTCTACAGGATCTTCCTGAACCGGTTTTTCTTCAGATTGCTGTGGTGGAACATTTATGTTTCCAGCCGAAGCTTTAATGACTTCAATTTCACGCTGTCTTCTGATTTCGTTTTGGATTTCTTCCTGTTCCTGACAGTAAGAATAAATTTTTCTTGCCTGAACTTTTGGGAGATAATCTATTTCGCTTGTAAGATTGTGAATGGTTTTTACCGTGATGGTTGCACCGAGCATATTTTCCTTAAGATTACAATCTTTCAGATCTCTCCAGATGAAATCCTGAAACTCCATAGATAAACCTAAATTTTTTGGACGGCAGAAAATGATTCGTTTACTTGTGATCGCTACAGAATCAGGAGAAATATTGATTGCCGGCTTTTTCTGAACGGCTACATAAATCAAATCTTCATCGCTCATTAAAATTCCGGTCAGTTTATCCAGAATTTTTTCTATGTCTTTAGGGTCTTGATTATCATTTAAAAATTTAGAAATATCCATATAATTCATTTATGAAATAAAAGTAAAGACAATCATATGAATCAGGAAATAATTCTACATAAAAATAGAGTTAAAATAAAAAAGTCACTCCAAAGTTATACTCAGAATGACTTTTTGAATTATTTTAAAATGTAATTATTTCTTTACAACATTAATTTCCAACTCATCCAATTGAGCTTGATCAATTGGAGCTGGAGCGTCAATCATCACATCACGTCCTGAATTATTTTTAGGAAAAGCAATGTAATCACGAATTGTTTCGCTTCCATCCAAGATCGAAACCAAACGGTCAAATCCGAAAGCAATTCCGCCATGCGGAGGCGCTCCGTACTGGAAAGCGTTCATCAAAAACCCGAATTGTTCCTGCGCTTGCTCAGGGGTAAATCCTAACAATGAAAACATCTGTGCTTGTAATTCCCGGTCAAAAATCCTGATAGAACCACCACCGATTTCATTTCCGTTCAACACCAAATCATATGCGTTGGCTCTGATTTCGCCAGGATTTGTGGCAAGTTTATCAATGTCCTCCGGTTTCGGAGAAGTAAACGGGTGGTGCATGGCATGCCATCTTTTTGTTTCTTCATCCCATTCCAACAAAGGAAAATCAACCACCCAAAGCGGTGCAAACTCATCTGGTTTTCTCAATCCTAAACGCTCGGCTAATTCCATACGAAGTGCACTTAGCTGCTTGCGGGTATCATTAGCTTTTCCGGCCATGATGATCATCAAATCACCTTTTTGGGCATTCATCTTTTCGGCAAAAGCAGCCAAATCCTGTTCTGAATAGAATTTATCGGCAGAAGATTTGAAAGTTCCGTCTTCGTTGACACGAACCCAAACAAAACCACGAGCACCGATTTGCGGACGCTGGACCCATTCGAGTAAACGGTCAATGTCTTTTCTGGTATATGAATTCAAAGTAGGAGCGGAGATACCCACAACCAATTCTTCCTTGTCAAAAATATCAAATCCTTTTCCTTTTGCTAAATAATCCAGTTCATGAAATTCCATTCCGAAACGGATATCCGGCTTGTCATTTCCGTATTTACGCATCGCTTCGTCATAAGTCATACGCGGAAATTTTTCAATCTCGACATCGTGAACTGATTTCAGCAAATGTTTCGTTAAACCTTCGAAAATATCGAGAATGTCTTCTTGTTCTACAAATGCCATTTCGCAGTCGATTTGTGTAAATTCCGGCTGACGGTCTGCACGTAAATCTTCGTCACGGAAACATTTCACGATTTGGAAATATTTATCCAACCCCCCTACCATCATCAACTGTTTAAATGTTTGAGGCGATTGTGGAAGCGCATAAAATTCGCCGGGATTCATTCTTGAAGGGACCACAAAATCACGCGCACCTTCCGGTGTGGATTTGATCAAAACCGGAGTTTCCACTTCGATGAAGTCTTTGTCTGATAAGTATTTACGTACTTCCTGTGCAATTTTGTGGCGGAAAATCAATTTATTTTTAACAGGATTTCTGCGGATATCCAGATAACGGTACTGCATTCTTAGTTCCTCACCGCCATCTGTGCTGTCGTCAATTGTAAAAGGAGGGAGTTTTGATTCATTGAGGATTTCCAGTTTTTCAATTAAAATTTCAATTTCTCCTGTTGGGATGTTTGGATTTTTCGAAGATCTTTCAATTACCGTTCCGGTCGCCTGAATCACGAATTCACGCCCCAACTTTTTAGCGGTTTCAAAAAGAGATTTATCGGAACGTTCTTCATCTATGATTAATTGCGTAATTCCGTACCGGTCACGAACGTCGATCCAAATCATGAATCCTTTGTCTCGCAAAACGGAAACCCATCCGCTGAGTGTTACTTTTTCGTTTAAATTTTTTAAGGTTAATTCCCCACAGTTATGCGTTCTGAACATTTTTAATTGAAATTTTAAGCATGCAAAGGTAAGTTTTGAAATTAGAAGTTAGAAATTAGAAGCTAGAATTTTTTGAATACGTTAAAAAGTTTTACTTTTGCCGTCCATAATTGCACACGTGGTGAAATTGGTAGACACGCCATCTTGAGGGGGTGGTTTCCTACG
>CAZKOC010000084.1:0-8393 GCA_964554275.1 uncultured Weeksellaceae bacterium | reverse complement strand
GGGTATTTTTTTCCGTTATTTTGTCAACATTGCAAAGATAAAAAAAGCGAAACAACAAAATGGAAAATAGAAAATATAGTTACAATCCGAATACTACCTCGCTCAAGCCTATAAAACCCTCTCGTGTAAAGATATTCAGAAACCTTGCGGCATTTCTAATCGTGACGGCTTTTTTCGGTATCATTTCAGGTTTCGTTTTCAGCAAAAAAGTCAATTCTCCGGAGGAAAATACACTCGCTGCCGAATTGGAAGAAATGAAAATTCAGTACGAATTGTTAAATAAAAAGCTGAAGCAATCACAAGAGGTTTTGGTTCAGATTGAAGAAAGAGACAACAATATATACAGAAGTTATTTTGAATTGGATCCGATTTCGGAAGATGTGAGAAAAGCAGGATTTGGAGGGGTTAACCGATATGCGAAGTTTGCAGATTGGAAATATTCCGACATTGTGACGGAAGTTTCCAAAAACATTGATGTACTTAACAAACAATTGGTCATCCAGTCAAAATCTTTGGATGATATTGTGATAAGTGCAAAAGAAAAAGAAAAGATGTTGCTTCATCTGCCGGCGATACAACCCGTTGCCAATAAGGATTTGAAAAGACTGGCTTCCGGATTCGGAATGCGTCTGCACCCGATTTTGAAAATAGGAAAAATGCACAGCGGCCTGGATTTTGCCGCGCATGTTGGCACTCCTATTTATGCAACTGGAAATGGAAAGATTTCTAAAGCTGAAAGACAGGGCGGATATGGAAATGTAGTGGTAATTAACCATGGTTACGGATATGAAACTTTGTATGCCCATATGAATAAGTTCAAAGTACGTCCCGGGCAAAGTGTAAAAAGAGGTGATGTGATTGGATATGTGGGAAATACAGGACTTTCTACAGGGCCGCATCTGCACTATGAAATTCATAAGGACGGAAAAGAAATTGATCCCGTTTCTTATTTCTATCAGGACATAAGCCCTGATGAATTTAAAATTCTTTTTGACAAATCCCAACAAATGTCTGTATCTTTGGATTGATGCATATCGAATTACCAGATAAACTTTATTACAGCATTGGAGAAGTGGCTAAGGCATTCAATGTCAACACTTCACTAATTCGTTTTTGGGAAAAGGAATTTGAAGTAATTTCTCCTAAAAAGAATAAAAAAGGAAATCGGTATTTTACCCAAAAGGACATTAAAAACCTGAAGCTTATTTTCCATTTGGTGAAGGAAAGGGGCTATACTTTGGAAGGGGCAAAAACAGCCCTTCTTGAAAAAGAAGATATAAAAGAAGAAGTTGAACTTCTGGCTCGAATGGAATTCATCCGTTCTGAATTAATTAAGCTCAAAGAAAGTTTTGATGTAGCGGAAGATTAATTCCCTCTGTTTTTCATTTGTATGTTGTAAACTATATTTCGTGCAGTACTTCTCGGGAGGATTCGAGGCAAAAATGAAAGAAACTTGCATACGGTAGTTGGAATAGAAACAACTCTCCCTTTTCTCAAACTTTTCATTGCATATTTTACAACTTCCTCTGCACTGCAATTCATGGAGTTGATTTTAGCGTCTTTATCTGCACAAACCGCTGTTCGAAAATTGGTATTGGTCACTCCCGGACAAAGTACGCATATCTTCACATTTGTGTTTTTATGTTCGCGTGCGATGGCCTCTGTAAAGGAAATCAAAAAGGCTTTGGTCGAATAATAAACCGACATCATCGGTCCCGGCTGGAACCCCGCCATTGAAGATACGTTCAGAATCTCCCCTTCATTTCTTTCCAGCATTCCCGGCAAGAATAATTTGGTCAATGCAATCGGTGTCGTAACATGCAGGTCAACCATATTCAACTCCGTAGAAAGATTTGTTTCAGAAAATTTTCCGAAAAGTCCAAATCCGGCATTATTGATCAATCCGAAAATTTGAAGTGAATTAGAAACCGTATAATCGTAGATTTCCTGTGCCGAACCCCTTATGGACAGATCTTTCGTAAGTTCATGTACTTCCACGCCATACTTTTCCCGAAAATCCGAAGAAACTTCGTGCAGCATTGCGGCATTTTTATCTATCAGGATAAGGGAATGTCCCCGTACGGCATAATTTCTGGCAAATTCTTTTCCAATGCCCGAGGCAGCTCCGGTGATTATAACATATTTGGTTCTGATGGCAGATTAAATTTTGGCTAAATATATAACTTTTTAAAAATATATATTCCAAACCAGCGGAATCATTCCCATATTAATGAGCCTTAATTTAAATCAAATGTTGTAAATTTAAAGATTGAATTTGAGCTTAATATTTACGACGAATGTTTTTAATTTACGATACCGAAACTACCGGATTACCAAACAATTACAATGCTCCTGTAACAGATTCCGACAATTGGCCGCGCATGGTTCAGATTGCCTGGCAGCTGCACGACGCAACAGGAAAATTAATTGAAAATGAAAATCTAATTGTAAAGCCCGAAGGATTTGACATTCCTTTCAATGCTTCAAAAATTCACGGGATCACTACAGAAAAAGCAAATGCGGAAGGAATCCCGCTGGAAGCAGCATTGGAGAAATTCCAAACGGTTCTTCAAAATGTGAAAGTCATTGTAGGGCATAACATTTCATTTGATCAAAGTATTGTCGGGGCAGAATTCTTCCGGAAAGGTCTGAACTATGAAGAATTAAATCTTCAATTGATTGATACCATGAATTCATCAGTCGATTTCTGTGCCATTCCCGGCGGCCGGGGCGGGGGATTCAAATTCCCCAAGCTCGGGGAGTTACATGAAAAATTATTTGGGGAAAAGTTTGACGAAGCCCATAATGCATCTGCAGATGTAAATGCCACTGCCCGTTCTTTTATGGAACTGCTTCGTTTGGGGATAATTGATCAGGGAAATTCCGGACTGGATTTGGAAAACTACCTGAAATTTAAAGAAATCAATACCGAGTCTTTCAAACCATTTGATATTCAGATTGAAAAACAAGTTGCCGATTTCAATCAGAATTTATCGAATGAATTAAACAAATTAAATATCAAAACGGGTTCGGTAACGGATTCGCCTTATTTTCATTTTCACAACCATACTTCATATTCAATTTTAACGGCAACGACTTCCATCGATGCGCTAATTCAAAAAGCAATTGATGAAAAAATGCCTGCAGTCGGTATGACCGATATGGGCAACCTGATGGCGGCTTTCAAATTTGTAAGTGCTGTCAAAAGAGCAAACTCAGGATTAGAAACTCCAATTATTCCAATCATTGGATGTGAGGTGTATGTTTCCGAAAACTATACCCAAACAAAATTCACCAAGGACAATCCCGACCGGCGGTTTACGCAGGTTCTTTTGGCAAAAAACCATAGCGGATATAAAAATCTTTCCAAAATTTCATCTACCGGATACATTGACGGTTTTTATGCCGGATTTCCACGTGTGGGAAAGGAAGTAATTGTTCAGTTCAAACAGGGTCTGATTGCCACAACGGGAAGTATCACAGGGGAAATTCCCAATTTAATTCTAAACGTCGGAGAAGCACAGGCAGAGGAAGCTTTCCTTTGGTGGCATCAACAATTCAGAGATGATTTTTATGTTGAATTAATCCGCCATGGATTGGAGGAGGAGGAGCACGTTAATCAGGTTTTATTAAAATTCGCTGAAAAACACAACGTAAAAGTAATTGCCCAAAACAATACATTTTACATCCAAAAAGACGATGCTTACGCACACGATATTTTGCTTTGTGTACGCGATGGTGAAAAAAAGGAAACAGAAATAGGGCGAGGACGAGGCACACGGTTCGGCTTTCCGAATGATGAATTTTATTTCAAATCGCAGGATCAGATGAAATCTTTATTTCATGAAATCCCACAAGCGATAGAAAATCTTTCTGAACTTTTGTCCAAAATAGAACCCTACGATTTAGCAAGCGATGTTTTACTTCCAAAATTCGATATTCCCGCAGAATTTAAAAATCCCGGAGATGAACTGGACAACGGAACCCGTGGAGAAATGGCTTTTTTACGCCATATCACTTTTGAAGGAGCAAAAAAACGTTACACGGAAATCACGCCTGAAATAGAAGAACGGTTAACTTTCGAACTCGATACAATTGAACGAACCGGTTATCCCGGCTACTTCCTGATCGTACAGGATTTTACAACACAAGCCCGTAATATGGGCGTTTCCGTTGGTCCCGGACGTGGTTCTGCGGCTGGTTCAGCGGTTGCATATTGCATTGGAATTACAAATGTCGACCCGATTAAATATAATTTACTATTTGAGCGTTTCCTCAATCCGGACAGGGTTTCATTGCCCGACATTGATATTGACTTCGATGACCGGGGCCGTGATGCCATCATCAAATGGGTAGTGGAAAAATATGGGAAAAACCAGGTTGCTCAAATTATTACTTATGGAACGATGGCAGGAAAATCAGCCATTCGAGATACCGGACGTGTGCTCAATCTACCATTATCCGATACCGATCGAATTGCAAAAAAAACGCATCTCAAGCTCAATCGTTTACTGAAAATGGACGAAAAAGCACTAAAGTCCGGTTTAGGCGGAGATGAATTTGCAGATTCCATGGAAATCAGGAAAATTGCCACGCAAGATACATTAGAAGGAAGAACCATTCAACAGGCAAGCGTTATCGAAGGTTCTGTCCGAAATACGGGAATTCACGCCTGTGGCGTAATCATCACTCCAACAGATATCAAAGAACTGGTTCCGGTTGCAGTTTCCAAAGATGCGGAATTGTTGGTGACACAATTTGATAATTCCGTTGTGGAAAGTGCCGGATTGCTCAAAATGGACTTTTTGGGATTACGGACATTGACCATTATTGATGATGCAATCCGTTTAATTGAAAAAAATCACGGAATTAAAATTCATCCGGATGATATTCCTCTTGACGACGTAAAAACCTATGAGTTATTTCAAAAGGCACAAACCGTCGCTATTTTTCAGTATGAGTCACCCGGGATGCAAAAACACATGCGTGCCCTGAAACCCGACAAATTTGATGACCTGATTGCCATGAATGCACTTTATCGTCCCGGACCGCTTCAGTACATTCCAAATTTCATTGCACGTAAAAACGGACAGGAAGAAATTATTTATGATCTGCCGGAAATGGAAGAACATCTGGCAGAGACCTATGGGATTACTGTTTATCAGGAGCAAGTGATGTTACTTTCTCAAAAACTGGCCAATTTCACGAAAGGTGAAGCCGACGTCTTGCGCAAAGCGATGGGGAAAAAACAACGTGACGTGCTCGACAAAATGAAACCTAAATTCCTGGAAGGCGGCGAAGTCAACAACCATCCGAAAAAGTCTTTGGAAAAAATCTGGAATGACTGGGAAGCTTTTGCGGAATACGCTTTCAATAAATCTCACTCAACTTGTTATGCTTTGATTGGTTATCATACAGGTTATCTCAAAGCACATTATCCGGCCGAATTTATGGCCGCGGTTTTAAGTAACAATATGAGCAACATCAAGTCGGTTACGTTTTTCATGGAAGAATGTAAGTCCATGGGAATTCCGGTTCTGGGGCCTGATGTTAATGAAAGTGAATATACTTTTTCCGTGAATGACAAAGGAGCAATCCGTTTTGGAATGGGTGCCGTGAAAGGAGTGGGCGGCGGGGCCGTTGAAGCAATCATCAAAGAAAGAGAGGAAAACGGGAAATACGAATCGGTATTTGATTTTGTACAAAGAATTGATTTGCGCCAGGCCAACAAAAAAACAATTGAAAACCTGGCATTGGCAGGTGCTTTTGACCAGTATGAATTCCACCGGGCACAATTCTTTTACCAGGATGATTCCACTTCCAATTTAGAAAAATTAATCCGGTACGGAGCATCTTACCAGGAGGCGAAAGAAAGTTCACAGACTTCACTTTTCGGAGAAATGGCAGGGGAAATTGAAATCGTGAAACCCCACCTTCCCGATTGTGAGCCGTGGAACTCCGTTCAGAAATTAAACAAAGAAAAAGAAGTCGTTGGGATTTATATTTCATCACATCCGCTGGATGATTTTAAGGATGAATTGAAATTTTATCAAAATGTAACCCTGAAACAATTTAAAGACAACGAAGACAAGTTTATCGGGAGAGAGGTTTCAATAGGTGGGATGATTACCTCTGCCCAGCATAAAATTTCAGCAAAAGACGGACGTGAATTCGGAAGCTTTATGCTGGAGGATTATGATGGACATTATGAATTTGTACTGTTCGGAGAAGATTACCTTAAATTCAAATATTTTTTGCAGTCCAATATGTTTGTCTGTATGAAAGTGATGGTAAGTGAACGTATCTTCAAAGACCAGCAAGGAAATGTGACCGGAAAAAGACGATATGTAAATGTGACAAAAATGCAGTTAATGGGAGATGTCTTGGAGTCAATGGCAAATAAATTAACCGTACATCTGAACCTTCAGGATTTGAATGATGAGATCTACAAAGAATTGTTGGGCTTGTTTTCCAGGTATCAGGGAGATAAAACGGTTTTATTACAATTGGATGACTTACAGTCCAACACCAAATTGAACATGCCGGCAAGAAATGTGAAAGTCAATATCACCAAAGAATTGCTTCGTGATATTCGTGAAATTCCGAATTTACATTTTAAGTTGAATTAAAAATGTTATCATTCTATTGATAATTAATATGAATGAAAAATGGGTTAATTCAAAATTTAGATTACTTTTGAATCAAGTTTAATAATTAAAGAGAAATTAAAATGGCACTTGAAGTAACAGATACATCGTTTGCAAAAGACGTTTTAGAATCAGGAAAACCGGCAATGGTTGATTTTTGGGCGACTTGGTGCGGGCCTTGCAGAATGGTTGGTCCGACTGTGGAAGAGTTGGCAAAAGAATATGAAGGTCAGGCAGTTGTTGCAAAGGTAGATGTAGATTCTAATCAGCAAATTGCAGCGGAATACGGTATAAGAAATATTCCTACCATCCTGTTTTTCAAAGATGGACAGGTTGTGGATAAAGTGGTGGGGGTTGTTCCCAAAGCACAACTGGAGCAAAAATTAAAAGCATTGATGAATTAATTTCATTCATCCAAAAGAAAAACCGGTTATAAAAGCCGGTTTTTTTTATGTTTATTCCTATCCAGAAAGGAATCTAAGTCAATATCCAAACCTCTTCAAATCACCATCTTTTTTACGCCAGTCTTTTTTGACTTTCACAAAGAGTTTCAGGAATATTTTTTTGCCGAAAAATTTTTCCAAATCCTCTCTTGCTTCTTTCCCTACTTTTGAAAGTGATTCTCCTTTGTGTCCGATGATAATTCCTTTTTGAGTATCGCGTTCCACATAGATTTCACTGTCAATATAAATCACATCCAGCGTTTCCTTAAAGTTTTGGGTTACGATTTCAACCGAATACGGAATTTCTTTCTGGTAATTCAGCAGAATTTTTTCACGGATGGTTTCATTGACAATGAACCTTTCAGATTTATCAGTCAGCTGATCTTCAGGGAAGTACTGCGGGCCTTCCGGCAAAATGCTGATTATCTTATTTTTAAGTAATTCTATGTTTACTTTTTCCGTTGCAGAAATAGGAAGAATTTCCGCATTGGGAAGTTGTTCGTGCCAATATTCAACAGCATTTTCCAATCGCTTTTGGTCAGTTGTATCAATCTTATTAATCAACAATAAAACCGGAATGTTTATCTTTTTTAATTTCTCGAAAAAAGCTTCGTTTTTGAGGTTTTTTTCACCTACTTCAACTACATATAAAATCAAATCGGCATCCACCAGCGCTTCTTTCACATAATCCATCATCTTGGATTGTAGTTCATAAGCTGGTTCCAAAACGCCGGGAGTATCAGAAAAAACAACCTGATAATTTTCCCCCGAAAGAATCCCTTTGATGCGATGACGAGTCGTTTGCGCTTTGTGAGTGGCAATTGCCAGTTTCTCATCCATCAGTAAATTGAGTAAAGTAGATTTACCCACATTGGGATTCCCGATGATGTTAACAAAGCCTGATTTGAATTTTTTCTCTTCTGCCATATTTTGCAAAGGTAATTAAAAGCGAAGCAGTTGACAATATGCATTATACTAATTGTAAATTGGATTTTGTAAAACAAGATAAAGAGAAACTTTATCATTTAATGCTTAAAGCATTTTTTGTAACTTTACCTAAATTATTGCTTTATGGAAACAACATTGGCAGAAAAAAAACAAAAAATAACAGACTGGATAAATCATTTGGAGGATAAAAGTGTAGTGGAAAAACTTTCCGAATTGATGAAACGGGAGAAAAAAGCCACTTTCGACAAAGAATTTGAAAAAGGGATTTCCAGAGAAGAGTTGTTGAAAAGAGTTTTTGAACATATAGAAACTTTACCGTGGAAAAAATAATTCTCTACTCAGAAAAAGTAGAGTT
>CAZKOC010000083.1:0-8460 GCA_964554275.1 uncultured Weeksellaceae bacterium | reverse complement strand
GTTTACACGATTTCCTGGTTAGAGGATTTTTTGGCTGAATATGAAAATACCGTAATTGTAGTTTCGCACGACCGTCACTTTTTAGATGCGGTTTGTACACATGTTGCGGATTTGGATTTCGGTAAATTGAATTTGTATTCAGGTAACTATACTTTCTGGTACCAATCTTCTCAACTGGCAGCAAAACAGCGTGCGCAACAAAACAAAAAAGCCGAGGAGAAAAAGAAAGAATTGCAGGAATTCATTGCAAGATTCAGTTCCAACGTAGCGAAAGCGAAGCAGGCAACAGCCCGTAAAAAAATGATAGAGAAATTAAATATAGAAGACATCAAACCTTCGTCACGCCGTTATCCGGCGCTTATCTGGGAACAATCAAGAGAGGCGGGTGACCAGATATTGGAAATCAATAATCTGTCGGCTTCCGTAGACGGAGAAATTTTATTTAAAGATGTTCATCTGAACTTAAAGAAAGGAGACAAAGTGGGTGTGTTTTCTAAAAACTCAAAAGCTGTAACCCAATTTTTTGAAATTATTTCAGGAAATGCAAAACCTGATTCGGGTGAATACAATTGGGGAATTACAACTACACAGGCTTATTTGCCTTTAGATAACACCAATTTCTTCAAAGAAGACATCAATTTGGTGGATTGGCTGCGTCAATATACCGAAAATGACGAAGAACGACACGAAGAGTACATGCGCGGATTCCTGGGGAAAATGTTGTTCTCAGGTGATGAAGCTCTGAAAAAGTCTTCAGTTCTTTCGGGAGGTGAAAAAATGCGTTGTATGTTTTCCAGAATGATGTTGTTGAGGGCAAATGTTTTGCTGATGGACGAACCAACAGGTCACTTAGACCTTGAGTCGATCACCGCATTGAACAACTCCTTGCAGAATTTCAAAGGAACTTTGCTTATGGCTTCTCATGACCACGAACTGATTCAAACCACTTGTGACCGCATTATTGAAATCACACCGAAAGGCATCATTGACCGCCATATGACTTATGATGAATTTTTGGAAGACTCAAGGGTGAAAGAATTGAAAGCGGAAATGTATAGTTAATTTTTTGTCATTGACTTTGTTGAATCTTCGATTTCCGACGAAGGAGGAATCTATTTAGATTCTTCGCTTCATTTCATTTCACTCAGAATGACAAATTATTATGGAATAAAAAGGCGCAGTTTTGCGCCTTGTTTTATATTTGATTTTATGAACCTGATACAGAATTATTTTTTTTAATAAAGAATCAGGTGTTAACATATTAATTTGGTCATTATGATAAAAACCTACATTACTACCCTCAGCCTTTTCTATATGATTATTAATTGTTATTTTTTCTTCTAAAAAATAATCAAAATCCTTATCAAAAATCCTGCAAACCTTGTCCATCAATAGAAAATCCGGTGTGGTTTTGTCGCTTTCGATATTGGATATGGTGGTCTGTGCTATTCCGAGCAGATCAGCCAGTTCATCCTGGCTCATCTTTCTTTCCTCTCTCAACCTCCTTATTTTGATACCTACACCCATGTTTAGCAATTTTATGGTAAAAATTATTTGAATATTGCTCAAATTTAGCAAAATATTGCTTAGGACCTTACCAAAAATCTTTCACTTTTACCAAAAATATTTTCGCGAAATATTTAAGGACAATTAAAATTTTAGTTTAACGTTTAAAAAAAACCAAATTTATGAAAAAAGTTATTTTTGGACTGGCATTATTTGCCGGGAGTTTTGCTCTGGCTAATGAGCCAATTAAAAATGGTGAAACTGATTTAAAGGCAGAAAGCCAGCAACCTGCAACTATACAAGAGGAAGAGGTAGCAGCGGACTGCGGATGTGAAGTAGTAGAAAGTCCTGATGGCATCTGTACGGTTACCGTTATGCACGGAAATGGCACCTCAACCCAGTATGGGCCATATTCAGGGTACACATTAGCACAATGTAGAGCATTGAGAGACTCGTTTGCGCCTTAGTAAATTAGGAAAATAATCCCGATGAATTGCTTTCAGATTCTTGAAAGCAATTCATTTTCAAATTTCTTAAAAAATGAAACAAAATTTATTCATACTCATATTTACTATATTATCATTAACTGTTTTATCACAGGAAAAATTAGTTTATGTTGAATACGATCACGGACAGCAGCTAAGGAATTTTTCTAACAAGGAGATACTAATTGCAGGGAAGAATACAGCCCGTTATGATGTGCAGGAGCTTACATCCATAAGCAAAGAAAAAAGAGCGTATATTGACGAAAAAACGGGTGTGATACATATGTTGTCTTTTATGAGTGTCAAACCAACTACACTTTACCAAATAAAAAATGACCAAAAGATATATTTCGACAAGTATATGGATGATGATGAGAAACAATGGTTTATTAAAGATGATCTTCCTGTCCAGGATTGGGAATTAATTTCCGGAGAAACAAAAACCATTCTGGGATATAAATGCAAAAAAGCGAAATTAAAATTTAGAGGCTCTGAGTTTACAGCATATTATACATCAGCTATTCCTACCACATTTGGACCGTGGAAATTCGGCGGATTACCTGGGTTGATTCTGGAAGCCACTTTGGATGGTAATTCCAATTTTTATTGGAAGGCTACAAAAGTAACTTATCCTTATAAAGAAAAGGTCGATTTTAGTTTTGATAAAGAAATTTATAGAACTCCTTATCAAAGATTTATAAAAGAAGAAGATAAAACAAGGGAAAAAAAGGCGAAGGCATCAATCGCCAAGCATGGAGGAATAGGAAGCTTCTCTTTTAGAAGAATAGGCCTTGAAAAAGTATATGAATGGGAAGAAGTAACGGAGAAAAAATGAGAGAAGGCACTGATTCTATACAAATTACCCCTAGGCAATTCCGCCTCGTTAAACTTAGAAAAGATAATCAATTTTAAACACTATATTTTATGAAACTTAGACTTTTTTTATTTGCAGTATTATTTATCGTTTGTGTAATTCACCTTTCGGCACAGGAAAAATTAAGGGTTGAATATGAAGTTATTCCCTATTATGAATCGGCTGGAAGAGATGAATTTGACATAACAATGGAGTCAAGCCTGTTTGAATTAGTTACAGATAAAAATGAATCTTTGTATAGCATTGTACCCAGAATAAACAATACACAAGTAGAACTGTCAGGCGGTATTTCTGCAACTATGTCCGCAGATGCAAACCCTGTATATAAAAACACCGAAAGTAAAACCTATACTGAGGAAGCACAATTTGCAGAAAAAATATTTTTAATTAAAGATGATTTGCCACAGATTGACTGGAAGATAACAAAAGAAACCAAAGAAATTGCAGGTTTCCCTGTGTTGAAAGCAACAGCAGTTTTAACTGATGATAACAAAACCGAAATAGAAGCATGGTATTCCCCAAGGCTTAGCAACAAAACTGGTCCCGACAAGTTCTGGGGGCTTCCCGGAATAATCCTGGAGGTGCAGACTCAAATCAATTACGATGATGGCAGCAAAGAGGGTACCAAATACCTTGCAACCAAAGCAGAAATTCTAAATTCAAATAAAGAAATCAAGGCTCCCACAAAGGGAAAAGAAATTACACAAAAAGAATTTACAAAATTGGTAAACGAGCATTTTGAAAAGCAAATGGAAATGTATCGTGGTGGTGTAGATAAAGATTAGTATTTTCAATTCTTTTTCTCAACGTGTAGGTCAAAACCAGTAAAAATTTTAATGGAGCACTTTTGAAGGTGGGATTTAAGTTTTGAGGAGTAAAATAAACTATCGTTTCTTCCCACGAAACCAATCAGCGATTTTTTGAGTGAAATTTTTGGAATTCAATTCAGTAATTTTTCTTACCACAGGCAGGATTTCATTTTTCTCTAACCCGTAACGCTGAATTTGCTCATCGGTTAATTGTGTGGAATAATTAACTGTTTCCACTACGAATCCCATTTCACGCAAACGGTCATAATAATCCATTCCATACACACGTACATGGTCGTATTGACCAAATTTTTCTTTGCGCTCTTTCTTATCTGTGATGATAGGATCTTCATAAGTTTCCAATAGTGAATAACGTATTGGAACCTGGAGGATTCCCCAACCGTTGGGTTTCATCACACGGTAAAGTTCAAGCATTGCTTTTTTGTCATCGTTAATGTGTTCAAAAACATGATTGCAAAAGATTACATCAAAAGAATTATCGGGAAAAGGAAGATTTTGAATATCGGCTTTTACATCGGCAATCGGAGAATTCAAATCGCAGGTTGTGTAATCTAAGTTTTGCAGTTTTTTGAATCTCTCGTAAAATGCCTGTTCGGGAGCCATGTGCAGGACCTTGTAATTAGATGTAAAAAAATCTGTTTCATCTTTCAGGTAAAGCCATAAAAGGCGGTGTCTTTCAAGAGAAAGGGTTCCGGGTGATAGTGCGTTTTTTCTTTGCTTCTCGTAACCGTAAGGTAAAAAGTTATGGTAAGTCCTGCCGTCAATCGGATCTGTAAAATTATCTCCTTTGAAAAACCAAATCAGAGCAGGACGTGCCGCATAACTCAAACGAATGAGCCATGGACGAGGGACAATGTTTATTATTTTTTTAAAGGCTGACTTCACAAAATCTCTCTAAGAATTTGGGAACAAATATAACCGCACACGAAATAAATGCACCGGTAGAAATAATGAAAGTTGCACCGGCGGAAATGTCTTTTACCCTTTTTATTTGTTCATCATGGTCGGTGGTGACTCTGTCGGAAAGTTTTTCGATTGCAGTGTTCGCATATTCAATCGACCCGATAAGTAACATCCAGATCATTACAATCAAAAATTCGATTCTGGAAATTTCTAACCAAAAAGCAATTCCAAAAGTAACGATCATAACACCAAACCAGATCTGAACGTTTCGTTCTGTACGGAGCGCGTAGATAATTCCATTCAACGCGAATTTCATCGAAGAGATAAATCGAAACATTTATGCGTAAGTTTTATACAGGAAGGGTTCTTCTTCGTCGCTTTCGATTCCCAGTGCATCATAAACATATTTGAAAGTTGAAAGCAATGTAGGTTTGCCGTCGATGATTGCTACATCATGTTCGAAATGTGCGGAAGGCTTATTGTCCCGGGTTGTTACCGTCCAGCCGTCCTTGTGGAATTTTACTTTGTCGGTTCCTAAATTGATCATGGGCTCAATGGCGAGGGTAATTCCTTCTTTCAAGACTTTTCCGGTCCCTCTCTTACCATAATTAGGGACATTTGGATCTTCGTGCATTTGTCTTCCTACTCCGTGTCCAACCAATTCTTTTACCACACCATATCCGTAATTTTCACAATAAGACTGGATAGCATAGCCAATATCACCTATTCGGTTACCGGGCAAAACTTGTTCAATTCCTTTGTATAGCGATTCTTTGGTAATCTGAAGTAATTTTTTGGTTTCTTTGTCAACTTCCCCAATTTCAAAAGTATAAGCATGGTCGCCCACAAATCCGTTCATGAAAACCCCACAATCTACCGAAAGTATATCGCCTTCTTTTATTGTTTCATTACTTGGAAATCCATGGACTACTTGTTCATTGGGAGAAATACAAAGGGAATAGGGAAACCCGCCATAACCCAAAAATGCGGGTTTTCCTCCATGATCATTGATGAAATCGTGAGCTAACTTATCTAAATAAAGAGTTGTAATCCCGGGTTTAATTTCTTTTGCCAGCATACCCAAGGTTTTTGAAACCAATTGGGCACTTTGGTACATCAGCTCTAACTCTTCCTTATTTTTTAAATGAATCATAATCCGAATAATCCTCTTTTCTTTTTCTTCCTTTCTTTTTCCACACCGTGCACACCTAAGGAGAATTCTATACCTTTATTAATAATTTGTAAAGTTTCTCCCCAACCTGGGAATCCTCCCAAATTTCTGTCATCTATGAAAATATCAGCGTGGATTTTTCTGCTTTGCTTATCAAAATCAAAAACTTCACCTTCAAAACTTGAATTTACAGCATAGAATTCAACTCCGTTTTCCCGGCAAAACTCTACAGCTTCTCCCAGCTCCTTTCCACTTCTGTAAGTCCATAAAACCAACCTGTGTCCTTGAGTTAAGAGTTGTTTCAACGCTTCAAAAGCAAATAATTTTGGTTTACCAATTTTTGGATAAACATCATCTACAACAGTACCATCAAAATCAACCGCAATTATATAACTTCTCATATTTGGTAAGGTTAAACCGGCGACAAAGTTACTAATTTAATTTTTTATCAATATGTTTCCGGTCATTTCATCCGGAATTGAAATACCCATTAAATCTAAAATTGTGGGTGCGATATCTCCGAGTTTACCATTTAGAAGTTCATATTTATTTTCCTTTTGAATTAGAATCAGCGGAACCAGATTTGTACTGTGCTGCGTGTTGGGAGAACCGTCTTGATTCATCATTACATCGGCATTCCCATGGTCGGCAAGTATAAGGGTTGTATATCCGTTTTCCAAAGCAGCTTTTGTGATGGCTTCAGCACATTGGTCAACTGTTTCTGCAGCTTTTACGGCAGCTTCAAAAATTCCGGTATGTCCTACCATGTCAGTATTGGCAAAGTTGAGACAAATGAAGTCCGCGGATTGTTCATAAATTTCAGGAATGATGTTTTTGGTGATTTCAAATGCAGACATTTCGGGTTTAAGGTCATAGGTAGGAACATCTTTGGGTGAAGGGCAAAGTATTCTTCTCTCACCTTCAAATTCTTTCTCCCTGCCACCGGAAAAAAAGAAAGTCACGTGTGGATACTTTTCGGTTTCCGCAATCCGGATTTGGGTTTTCCCGTTTTTTTCCAATACCTCACCTAAGGTGTTAGGGATTTCATTCTCATCATAAACCACTTCCACACCCTGGAAGCTTTTGTCGTAATTGGTCAGGGTAATGTAACGGATCGAAAGTTTTTTCATTCCGAATTCATCAAAATCTTTTTGGGTTAATACTTCCGTAATTTCACGTCCGCGGTCGGTTCGGAAATTAAAATTAATTACAATATCACCTTCTTCGATTAATCCTTCTTCATCTATTAAAAGAGGTCTCATGAATTCATCCGTAATTCCTTCTTCATAAGAACTTAAAATCGACTGAACAGGGTCATCACTTTTCTCACCAATTCCTTTTACAATTAAATCATAGGCTAACTTTACGCGTTCCCAGCGTTTGTCACGATCCATAGAATAGTATCGCCCGATGATTGTTGCTAATTTGCCGGTAGATTGGTTGGTATGGTCAATTAAATCCCGGATGAATTTTTTTCCGCTGTGGGGGTCACAGTCCCGTCCATCCGTAAAGGCATGTATATAGACGTTTTCTTTCAATCCATATTCGGCAGCAGCATCTAACAACCCAAACAAATGATGGATGTGAGAGTGAACTCCGCCATTTGAAACCAATCCGATAAAATGTATTTTTTTGTTGTTATCACGTGCGAACTGAAACTCCGAGCTCAGTACTTTTTCTTTGATGAAAGATTTATCTGAAACAGCCATATTGATCCTTACCAAATTTTGATAAACAACTCTTCCGGCTCCCAGATTCATATGGCCTACTTCAGAGTTGCCCATCTGGCCTTCGGGTAATCCTACGTCTAACCCATAAGTGATAAGTGTGGAGTTTGGATATTTGGTAAAACAAGAATCTATAAAAGGAGTATGTGCTTTGGCAATGGCCGAGGTTTTTGGGTCGGGGTTAAGTCCCCATCCGTCCAGAATCATCAGCAGGACTTTGTTGTTCATTTGTTTTTCAGTTTTTCGAAATTCGAAGTTAGTTTTTAATTCATTTGAAGCTAATTTTAGAATTATAGCTTCTAATTGGCGATGTCATTTATGAATTTAATTCGCATCAGTCTTAATTCATCTTCATCATAGTCATCTCCGAATTCTTTCAATAATGTAGTCATGGAATCATTTTCGGCTTCCATGAGAAACTCATGGATTTCTTCCTGCTGGTCCTCGTCCAAAATTTCATCTATGTAATAATCGATATCGAGCTTGGTTCCTTGATAAACAATGCTTTCAATCTCAGAAAGTAAATCACTCATGGAGAGGCTTTTTGCTTCTGCCATGTCTTCGAGGTTAAGCTTTCTGTCCACGCTTTGGATAATGAATACTTTGAAACTCGATTTGTCCGCTACACTTCTGATGACCATTTCATCAGGTCGTGTGATGTCATTTTCTTCAACATACTTTGCAATGAAATCGACAAATGGTTTTCCAAACTTGTTGGCTTTTCCTTCACCCACACCAAAAACATTGGTCAATTCTTTTATGGTGGTAGGATATTGCATGGTCATATCGTCTAAACTCGGATCCTGAAACACCGCGAATGGCGGAATTCCATGTTGTTTGGCGATTTTTTTTCTTAAATCTTTCAGATGCTTCAACAGGGTATCATCAAACACCGTAGGTGCTGTTTGTATGGATTCTGAGGAGCCTTCGGTCAATAATTTTTTGAAATCTATATCTTCGGCGA
>CAZKOC010000082.1:7520-8609 GCA_964554275.1 uncultured Weeksellaceae bacterium | reverse complement strand
AAAATTCCCTTTTCTCCATCAAGAAAAGTAATTTCACTTTTACATGATCCTGTATTTTTATATCCCGGGTCTAAAGTTATGATTTCATCTGTTTGGGCACGGAAATTAGAAAAGTCAACATACTTCTCATTCATCGTTCCTATTCCTACTTCAAGTTCTAAATCTGAACCTCTATAACTAAATTTTGCTTTATCTGACATTGTTTGTAAAAGTTTGTTAGCAATATACAATAAACCCTATTAATTTTCAAAATGAGATTTATCAATATTTCTAATAATTCTATTGATTGATTTTAAATGCTGAAAGTTGCGGATAAACAGCAGTTTCTCCCAGTATTTCTTCGATTCTTATTAATTGATTATACTTGGCCATACGGTCTGAACGGGAAGCGGAACCGGTTTTGATTTGACCGGTATTCAAAGCAACTGCCAAATCAGCAATGGTATTATCTTCCGTTTCTCCTGAGCGATGCGACATAACGGCTGTGTAACCTGCGTTCTGAGCCATCTGAACCGCGTCAATCGTTTCGGTTAGAGTTCCGATCTGATTTACTTTAATCAGGATTGAATTAGCCGTTTTTTCTGAAATTGCTTTTTTGAGCTTCTTGACATTGGTTACCAACAGATCATCTCCGACCAACTGAACTTTATCACCGATGGCATCAGTCAGCATCTTCCAGCCTTCCCAGTCGTTTTCATCCATTCCGTCTTCTATAGAAATGATCGGATATTTTTCAGTCAAATCTTTCAGATATTCAACTTGTTGCTTAGAGGTTCTTTTCGCACCTTTTTTTCCTTCGAATTTAGTGTAATCGTATTTTCCGTTTACAAAAAATTCAGATGAAGCGCAGTCCAAAGCTATTTTGATTTCTTTTCCGGATTTGTATCCTGCCTTTTTGATGGCTTCTAAAATCGTATCTAAGGCATCTTCAGTTCCGTTGAAAGTAGGAGCGAAACCTCCTTCATCACCCACAGCGGTCGAAAGCCCTCTGTCGTGAAGGATTTTTTTCAATTGATGGAAAATTTCAGTTCCTTTTTGCAATGCTTCGGAAAATGATTTTGCCACAACCGGCATTACCATGAATTCCTG
>CAZKOC010000082.1:0-7420 GCA_964554275.1 uncultured Weeksellaceae bacterium | reverse complement strand
ACTTCTATGGTTGGATTTCCTCTCGAATCTAAAATTTGTCTTGCATGAATGTGTGTGATAATGCTCATTGAAACTGGTTTTTACAATTGAAGCCCAAATGTAGTGAAATTTGATTTTTTAGTAATGGAAATAGTTCGAAAATAATTTCATTTAAGTGTAACTTTTGGCATGATATTTATACTAATTGGTAAAACAAAGTACCTTTTATAAATGAATTGGATGCAAAAATTTTTGGTGATCTGTTCGGGGAGCAGCATCACACTTTTAGAAAAATCTCCAACCGAAATCAATAAACACGCCGGAATCGGAGGAGTGATTTTATTCACAGCGCTTTTAGCTTCGTTATCTGCGGGTTATGCTTTGTATTCCGTTTTTGATAATGTTTGGGCAGCGACAGGATTTGGTTTGTTATGGGGATTGATGATATTTAACCTGGACAGATTTATTGTAGCTTCTATGCGGAAATCCGGGAATTTTTTTCGTCAGTTTTTTGCCGCTACACCAAGGATTATTTTGGCCGCATTGTTGGGGATTGTAATTTCAAAGCCGCTGGAATTGAGGATTTTTGAAAAGGAAATCGACAAACAACTTAATGTAATTATCAACCGAAATAAAACAATTTTACAGGATTCCGTCAATTTACGCTACACTCAGCTTTCCGGAAGCTTTGCCAGTGAGCGAAATGATATTTACAATCGAATTAATCTCTTAAGAGAAGAATACAATACCGCTTCTTCCGAATTGGAAAAAGAAATAGTTGGAACTGCCACAGAAACTACGACCGGGAAAGTAGGGTATGGACCCAACGCCAAAAGAAAGGAGGAATCAAAGCAAGCAAAAAAAGAAGAATTGGAAGATTACATTATACACATGCAGCCTCGGTTGAGTGAACTTGATAAAGAGGTAGATAATCTTTCTGTTCAAAAACAAAAAGAACTGGATGCAGCGAAGCCAACTGAAGAAAACTATACCGGATTTGCAGCAAGAATGCAGGCACTGAGTGAATTAAGAAAAAATAATGAAATCCTGGGATTGGCTTCGCTTTTTATCATGGGGGTATTTATTTCGCTGGAAATGGCCCCTGTCTTGGTAAAATTGATTTCTCCGAAAGGCCCTTATGATCACTTATTGGACAAACACGAATATACTTTCAAAATTTTTGGATGGGAATCCAAAGAAAAATTGGATGTTTCGTCCAATGAGCGCGTTACAATCCATAAGAAAAGAAGTGACCGAAGGATAAGAGAAGAGATGTAACCAATTGGTAATGCGTAAATCACGTTCGTAATTAAATTTGTAAATAAAAAATTGATTTAAAAACAAATAGAATTCGGTTTTTTTGATACTTTTACGATTCAGAAAACTCCGATGGAAACACCGAAAAATCCTGAAGTTGTAAAAGACTTTCCTTTCCTCAAAAAATTAGAGGAAAAAATAGAGAATGGCAAACGGCCTGACTCCAAGGAAAATAAAATCAAACGATATTATCAAAAAGGAACCTCACAGATTGCCAAAAAAATGGGTGAAGAATCTGTGGAAATGGTTATTGCTTCTGAACAGGGAAGTGATGAAAATTTTTTGGAAGAAGCTGCAGATGTTTTCTTTTATTATTTAATGGGGATTCACGCGAGAGGATTTCAACTGCGTGATGTGTTGAAAATTCTGAAGAAAAGATTCAAGAATAAAAAAAAGTAAGAAAAGCAGAAGTTTAAACTTCTGCTTTTCTTTTTCTTATGAATTATTTTTTAATTAGCTTATTTGAGTAAGTTTTTCCGCGTAGGTCCTCAATATGAATGATATAGACACCTTTATCCAGGCTCCTGATATCAATTCTTTCTTTGATCTGGTTATTTTTGTAGACCAATTTTCCTGTCATGTCAAAAATTGTTATTTTACGGATTTCATTTTTAGTTTTGATAGACAGCCAGTCTGCTGTAGGATTCGGGTAAATCGTGAAGTTAGAATTCATTTGTTCATCAATACCCATTGATGAATCTTTAAGAATTATGACTTTATTATCCATTGTATTGAAAGCATAGCACCCATTTCCACAGGTTATGAGAGATTTTGCCTCGCTGAAGGATTCATTAATGGGAAGCTGATCTACCAAGAGGAAAGTTTCTGAATTAAATCTCTTAAAAGATATCCCTTCGCCCCACTGATAGCTGACATAACAAACCATATTTGTATTTGTGTCAAAAACCACAGGACCATTGGCACTGGCAAAATTCCCTATTACAAAAGGGGTATTATTTGTATCAAGCACAACTCCGTTGGTTGCATACATACGATTGTTGTGATAAATGAAATCTAAACCAAAACCCTGTAGAATATAGGGATAAACCGTTACGTTGGTAACTCCTCCATTGTTTACCGCAAGCCTTCTTATTCCAAATTCGGTTGTTTCATTGTTATAACCCAATAAACTATACTGATCCACGAATTCTATTTTATTACTTCCTGTATGGTCAGGAGTGGTAGTTTCTCTCATAACCCCATTGTCATAAATTGCAACTCCTTCATGTCTGGGAGAAATACCGTGATTTCTTCTGGATATGGCAATGGTTTCCGGATAGCCAGGCATTACTTCAATGTCTTCTGCGTAAAAAGCTCCACTCCATGAGTCTGTACCTAATGAAAACTGAATATCTGCTGTTTGCTGAGCTACATTAAATCTTCGAACAATAGAGGCTCCTTCGAAACCGGCATTATATATTGACCATTGTCTGAGATGGCCAACACAGTGGGTTCGCTACCCATATTTACCGTATTTTCCAACGTTATGGTATTGGGATTAATTATTCCTATACTATTTCCATTTGAACCATTCGCACTCGGGATACTTGCATAAATCCGGTCTGTGTTGGAATCATATACCAAATCATTGGTGGTGATATTAAGCACGTTTACCTCCCACTGGGAAAATGTATCAACAGAAAGCAAACTAATTAAGATGTAGATAAATTTTTTCACATTATTGAATTTACTAGTTTTTAATTTTTGCGCAAATATATTGTTAGTTACGGATTTTAGAAATTAAACTTTGTTAAGATTAAATCATATAATCGATAAAATAGATATCCCGCTAAAATTCCCATTAATCCTCCGCAAATTACATCAAGTGGAAAGTGTACTCCCAAATAAATTCGGCTGTATGCAATTAAAGCGGCCCAAATCAATAAAGGATAAATCAGCCATCTGATTTTATCCTTAAAAATCAATCCTAAAAATAATGCAATTGCAAAATGGTTGGATGAATGAGCGGAAGTGAAGCCAAACTGTCCTCGTCTTTCACAACCTACTGCTCTCATAATTCCTTCAAATTCGGGTAAATGACATGGTCGTAGCCTTTTAAATCCGTCTTTTAAAAGATTCGTGATCTGATCTGAAATTATTATCATAAGAGCTGTAAGTACAAGGATGACCAACGTTTTTTTCCAGCCGAAATTCCTCCAAATTATGAACAATAATAAAGCGTAAAAAGGAATCCAGTAGTATTTTTCTGAGATGAAAATCCAAAAACTGTCCCACACAGGAGATCCTAAAGTATTTAGGAAAAGGAATAATTCTTTGTCTAACTGAATGATTTCTTGCACTATTTACGTTTTACAGGCCCCAAGGCATCTTCAACGGAATCTTCTATTTCTTTTTTTGATTCTTCTATGGTTTCCTGAACATCTTTTATAGGATTTATATCATCAACCGGATTCATAATTTCACGTTTGATGTCTTCAGTTGCCTGTTTCATGGCTCTGATTCCTTCTCCCAATCCACGTGCGATTTCGGGAATTTTTTTTGGTCCGAATATGATGACGGCAAAAAGGAGTATAACTGTTAACTCCTGAAAACTGATAAATGCCGGAAGTATAATTAGTGAATTCATCGCTACAAATGTAAACAATCTGAAACAAAAAACTCCGAAATTGCTTCCGGAGTTTTTTGATTTAACTTAATTGCTGTTATTTATAATTTTTTAGCATCTTCTTTGTTTTTACTTAAATCATACATCACCTGTGATGAAATATAGATAGAAGAGTAGGTACCTACAATTACTCCAATCAACATCGCAAACATAAATCCTTTGATGGTTTCTCCACCGAAGATGAAGATAATCAATATTACAAGGAACATACTGATGGAGTTATTTATAGTTCTTGAAAGCGTATTGTTTGTTGCAGTATTAATCAATTGATAAAGTGGCATTTTAGGGTGTAATCCGATATATTCCCGGATACGGTCAAAAATAACCACGGAGTCATTTAATGAATAACCGATTACCGTCAAAATCGCAGCGATAAATGCCTGGTCAATTTCTAAGTTGAAAGGAAGGATTCCTTTGAAAATTGAAAATAAACCAAGAATTACAACTACGTCATGCGCCACACCAACCACAATTCCTACACCATATTGCCATTTGAATCGGAACAAAATGTATAATCCTACTCCGAGTAATGCTAATATAACAGCGATGATGGAATCCCTTGTAATATCACTCGCAATAGTAGGACCGACTTTCACAGATGACAAGATACCGATTGTGGCTCCGTCTTCTGTAAAGTGTTCATAAGTCATATTTGCAGGAAGGTATTGCTTTACTCCGTCATATATTTTTTGTTTGATTTCATCATCTACTACTGTAGCTTCTTCGTCAGACTTATATTTAGTTGTAATTTTTACCTGGTTTGATGGTCCGAATATTTTAACTTCAGGTGTGTATTTTGTTCCGTTTTCATCAACCAAAGTCTGTTCAATGCTTTGAGCGACATCATTTGCATTGATAGGCTGTTCAAATCTTACGGTGTAAGTTCTACCTCCTTTAAAGTCGATACCTAAATCCAAACCTCTCATTGCTAACGAAGCTATACAAAGTATGGTGACGATAGTTGAAATTATATAGAACATTTTACGTTTAGACATGAAGTCAATGTTCATTCCCTGGAACCAGTTTTTGGTTATGCTTGTATAGAACGAAACGTCTTTTCCTTTTTCAAAACGTTTTTCTACAAAATACCTCGTTAAGAAAATTGCTGTAAACATAGATAACAATAAACCTATGATTAACGTAGTTGCAAATCCCTGAACAGGTCCTTTACCAAAAACCAATAAGATAATTGCAGTAAGAATTGATGTTACGTTCGTATCTACAATTGCCGAAATCGCTCCTTTCCATGAGTATGCAATCGAGACTGCCTGTTTTATGTTTTTTCCCTGGAATAATTCATCTTTGACACGTTCATTGATGATAATGTTTGCATCAATTGCCATTGCAATGGTTAAAATAACCCCCGCAATGCCCGGAAGTGATAGCGTAGCACCCATGGAAACCATGATTCCCATCAGGAACAATATATTTAAAACTAAGGCAATGTTAGCAAATACACCTGCCTGACTGTAATAGAAGATCATCCATACGAGAATCAAAACGAATACTGCCACAAATGCAATTAATGAACTATTGATGGCCTCTTGCCCTAATGATGGCCCAACAACTTCTGCCTGAACGATCTTTGCAGATGCCGGTAAGCTACCCGCTTGTAATATGTTTGCTAAATCCTGTGCTTCGTTAAGCGTGAAGTTTCCGGAAATTTGTGAGTTACCTCCCAAAATAGGTTCGTTGATGCTTGGCGCCGAATATACCAGATGGTCAAGAACGATAGCAACGCTTTCCCTCATCTGCCCGCCTTTCTGGCTCAATTCAGTTGTAATCCTTCCCCAATCTCTTGCTCCTGAAGTAGTCATTTGCATAGAAACAATTGGTTCATTTGAAATAGACCCCGCATTTCTTTCTCCTCTTGCTTCTTTTACGGCATCTCCCCCTAGTAAAGGGTTTCCATCAGCATTTCCGCTTAAAACATATAGTTCCAAAAGATTGCTGCTAGGTGAATTTTTACCTAACTGCATTGTTTTATTAGACCAATAGTATTTGAAATTTCTGATTGAAGCAGGCATTTCTGCTTTTAATAAGGATGATTTCAATACTTTATTTACAACAGCTGTGTCTTTGGTTTGTACAACAAAAGTTGAGTTACTTCCGGAAATCTGCATAATGGGCTGTAAGCTCTGAACATCAGCAATTCCAAATTTTGAAGGAGTAAGTGTATGGAAAAAAGAGACCACATCTTGTCTTCCGGCTTCTACTTTCCAGAATTCCAACTTTGCAGTACTTTGTAATAATCTTTTTACACGCTCCGTATCTTTAACACCCGGTAATTCTACCAAGATACGTCCGTCACCACGGCTTCCCAATCTCTGTACAACAGGTTGGACTACGCCAAACTGGTCAATACGTGAAGAGATTACCTGATAAGCAGTTCCGATTTTAGCATCAATATCAGCTTT
Organism: uncultured Weeksellaceae bacterium; assembly: GCA_964554275.1. Classification (GTDB taxonomy): domain Bacteria; phylum Bacteroidota; class Bacteroidia; order Flavobacteriales; family Weeksellaceae; genus Moheibacter. The sequence continues at coordinate 1,081 of CAZKOC010000082.1, read as the reverse complement.
TACCGTTTCTTTTACAGCCTCATCAGTATCGTTGAATTTTATCTTTTCAGCATTTTGACGCGTTCCGAAAATTTCAGGAGAAGCGTACGGAAGCGTTAAGTTTTTTTGTTGACGAATTTTTTCAAATTCTTCATAAAAAATATCTACATAAGCTCTGCCTCCCTGACTTCTTTGCGTAATGTCAGCAGCATCCAAAGCTTCTGTGAAAACAGGGTTTTGGCTGTTGTTTGCTAAGTTTTGCAATAAATCTCTTACCTGAACCTGAAGAATCACATTAATCCCACCTTTTAAATCCAAACCGAGTTTTAACTCCTTTTCTTTGGCGTTACGGTAGTTGTATTGTATGATTCCCAGATTTAGGGTATCGTTCGCCAGACTATCAAGCACCGTTTGTTCATCGACTGCATTTTTTGATAATTTTTTGGCGTCAGATTCTATTTTGTTACTGTACCAAGTGTAACTTAACTGTCTGATACAAAGAAACCCTAATATAATTGCAATACCTGCAATGAGCCATTTTCCTCGCATAATTTCGTGTCTTTATTAAGAATTTTTAAACGGGCAAATATAGTGGTCTCTGTTAACTTAACCAAAATAAGTCTCTCAGTTCCTTATATTTTTTTAACAAGTAATCAATATTTAATTCTAAAATTTAAAGTAAATCGTTTGCCAGATTTGCCAATTCACTTCTTTCGCCTTTAATTAGCTGAATATGCGCAAACAATTTTTGTCCCTGAACGCGGTCAACCAAATAAGACAATCCGTTGGATTGTTCGTCCAAATAGGGTGTATCTATTTGTTTTATGTCACCCGTAAAAATGAACTTGGTATTTTCTCCTGCACGGGTAATGATGGTTTTGATTTCATGGGGCGTCAGGTTTTGTGCTTCATCTACAATAAAAATCACATCGGATAAGCTTCTTCCACGAATGTATGCAAGAGGGGTGATTAACAATTTTTCCTGTTCTACCATCAGGGTGATTTGTTTATATTCTTTGTCATGCTCATCAAACTGGTATTGAATGAACTTCAAATTGTCCCATAAAGGCTGCATATATGGATCAATTTTAGATTTTATATC
>CAZKOC010000081.1:0-8690 GCA_964554275.1 uncultured Weeksellaceae bacterium | reverse complement strand
CTTCTGAAACTCGGGATCACCCAAAAAGAACTTCCCGGTGTTTTAGGGACTTCTGATGTAAATATACGGGTAACCCTGCACAGGCTGAGACATAAAATAGCCAAAAACGAACCGGAAACAAAGGATAAAGAAATATTTGTTCTTATAAATACTCCGTAATATACTCATTTATAGATTTCTAAAAATTTATTTTGTAACTCATTTGTAACAGCTTTATTTTTTTGTTGCAGGCGGTAATAAATAACTTACCGCCATAATTTTTATAAAAACTAAGACTATGAAAAAAAAGCTGTTTTATTTAATCTTTCTTGCATTAAGTCTTTATTCCTGCAATGACAATAAAAGGCAAGAAGAAGAAACGATAATTTTAACAGAATCAAATGAGTTTCAAAATGCCGGTACCGACATAGTTGAATATGCAGAAGCAAATCAATTATCGACTATGGCGTTCAATTCTCAAAAATTTGGGACAAGTAACTTAATTGATACAGGTGGAGCTTTAGAAGAGTTCAATAAAAAACTTTCCAGCCAACCGTTACTTTTTCTGGAAAACAGGGGACAGGTTCTGGATGCCGAGAGCAATCCTCGCACCGATATTTTATTTATGGCAAAAAGAAACGAAGTGAAAATTTTTTTAACGGGAAACGCTCTCCATTATCAGTTTTCTAAAGACTCCTTAAATAAACCCGATACTTCCCGCATAAGGGAAACTCATTTATTGACCATACAACTTCTAAATTCAAGTCCTTCCCCTGAAATCAAAATAGGAAAGCAGGAGATTTATACTGAAAATTATTATTCTGAGCATTTTCCGGAAGGACTTCTTGGTATTCGTAGCTTTAGTGAAATTGTATTGAAAAATGTTTATCCGGGAATCGATTGGATCATATACAGTAAAGGTAATTTTATGGAATATGATTTTATTGTGCATCCAGGAGCTGACCCAAAAAATATAAGGTTTAAGATAAATGATGCAGATGATGTATTAAAGCAGGAAAATGGAGATCTAAAAATCATTACAAAACTGGGAGAAATTATAAAGCACGCTCCGGTCAGTTATGTAGAAGGTCGGAAAGTTCCCTCCCGTTTACAACAATTTGATGACAGTACCTTTGGATTTGATGTAAAGGCACCTGAAGATAAAATCCTGCGGATTGATCCTTATGTCGAATGGGGAACTTATTTTGGCTCTGTATATACTGAAAAGCTAAAAGATATTAAAACAGATTCAAATGGAAATATTTTCATAACAGGGTCTACGAAAAGTAATTTCGGAATAGCTCATAACGGATATGATAATACTTATAGTGGTTCGTCAGGAGATGCTTCATTTGATGCTTTTCTCGCGAAATTCAGTCCATCCGGTGAATTAATTTGGAGTACTTATTACGGAGGTGATAAGGATGATTTAGCCAATTCTCTTGCTATTCATGGAAATGATGTTTATCTCGCCGGAACAACGTTCTACTCCCCAAGTACCATAGCGACTATGAAATACAATGTGTCATCTGATATAGAAATCGATGGCAGTGGTTTGTTCTACGTAATAAACCCAAATTTTTCCGGAGATGCTATGACTGGTTTTTTGGCAAAGTTCAATGGCCAGAGTGGCCAGAGAGATTGGGGAGGACTGTATAGTATGGGAAGAGACGGAATGGAAAATACAGATGCTTTAGATTGTGCGGTAAGTTCAGATGGATCAAAAATTTATCTTTTAGAAAACGTTTATTTTGAATTTGATGCTGTAGATGATGCGCTGGGAATTATTTCCTTCATTTCAGCATTTATACCTGAACTGCCAATGATAGTGGGAATGATAGTTACCGTAGCCCAGGATGCTTATCATACTTTTGCGCCACCAGGCAGCACATCCTGTGCGCAGGTCTATTGTCTCAGCACTCAGAATGGCAGTTACATAGGAGACAGGACTATATGCAGCGAAAATGCCGGAGGATTCCCATTCGTAGCAACAGCACTGGCAACAGGGAATGGAGATAATGTTTATGTGGTAGGATACACTGTAGACAATAAATTACAGGAGAATTTAGGAGGGAGCGATTATCCTTACTCTGAAATTCGCGGCGATGGCCTTTTCGATTATTGGTCAAATGGTATATACCATAATATGCAAGACGAACATAGAATTATGTATGGGACCCAGATTATGATAATACAGTTTAAATCAGCTACACTTCAGTGGGGAGGAAATTTGGTATCTCATAGGCTATATGGTGGGTTTGGAACTGAAATCCCCACGGATATTCTCGTAGACAGGTTAGATAATAACCATGTTTACGTAGTAGGAGGTACTAATAATTTTATACTGTCAGGTAATAATTATAATGGAGGGGTCACTGATGGTTTGATCGCTCAATTTGATATGGGTAACGGCAGTTTGTTGTGGTCAACATATTTCGGTGGAAATAAAGAAGATATAATTCAAGCCAGTACCATGTCTTCAGATAACTATTTATATGTTGTGGGGACAACCGTAAGTACAAATGGAATTTCCATTGAACCCGGTAATTTCCATTCAGGGGGAGACCGGGATGCATTTGTGGCCAAATATTCGCGTTTCGGAGAAAAAATGTGGTCGTCTTATGTTGGAGGTGCTGGTTGGGATGACGGAACATCTGTAACCACCTTCGGAAAAGCCTTTTATGTGGGAGGAGTTACTGGGAGTACCAATAACATAGCCACAGCAGGAGGGCATCAACCTGAATATGATAACGGGTTGCAACAGGGATTTCTCAGAAAATATATCCATCCCGGAGCTGACAATAATGGAATTATTTACGTAAAACAAGGAGCTACAGGAAGCGGAAGCAGTTGGGATGCTGCAACAGGAAACCTGCAAGAAGCCATTAATACTCCTGGCGTTTCACAGGTATGGGTAGCCGCCGGAGAGTACCAGAGATTAAGTGGAGAGTATTTCAGTATGAAAGACAATGTGCAGATTTTTGGAGGTTTTCCAAATACAGGTAACCCTACATTTGAAGATCGGAACTGGGAAACCTATGAAACAATTTTGAAAGGAAACGGAAACAGTGTTATACGGAATTACGCAGAGTTTTTGTCTTATTCAGCCCGTTTGGACGGATTTACCATCAGAAACGGAAATTCTAACTTGGGAGGAGGGATGTTTAATGATGCATCAAATACCAGCTATCCTCTCGAACTTACCATAGCAAACTGTAAATTTGAAAACAATGTAGCTACTAACGGAGGTGGAGGAATGTACAATTCCTATGCCAGGCCGGAATTAATCAATTGTAAATTTGAAAATAATACTGCCGCAAGGAATGGAGGAGGAATGTTTAACAATAATATGTCGTATCCGAAATTAACAAATTGTGTTTTTTCATTCAATAAAGTAACCGACTCCGGAACTCAAAATAGTTACGGTGGTGGCGGAATAAGCAATGTTACTAATAGCTACCCTAAAATAGAGAATTGTATTTTCAATAATAACACTGCACCCTATGGTGGAGGAATCCTGCATGAAGATTATGCAGGGTTTGCACATGGTCTTTCTATAAATAACGGCAGGTTTTCAAGTAACCATGCAACAAAATCAGGAGGAGGTGTCTACGCAAAAGCGAACGGAGTAATTAATTTCAAAAGTTGCATATTTGAAGGTAATACTGCAAATGAAAGTGGAGGTGGCTTATATAACAGCGCCTCAGGTTTTGATACAAGCTATGGTAATATTTATAGTACTGCGACAAACTGCCTTTTCTCGGGAAATAAGGCACAGAATGGAGCAGCGGTTTATACGATTGGGTTCGATATAAGGAATAGTACTTTTGCCGGAAATATGACAACTTCTTCCGGGAGTACAATTCAGGTGGGTGGTTTTGGATTTAAATTAACTAATTCTGTGATTTATGGAAACAATAGCACTATAAGTAGTGGAGGAAATAATTTAACTGTTACTTATAATCTGATACAGGGAGGATTTACGGGAGAAGGTAATTTTGATGCCGATCCGCTATTTATCAATTCACCGTCCTATGATACAGCTCCATTTATAGGAGGAGATTATAGTTTACAGGTTACTTCACCTGCTATAAACAGGGGGATTAATGAGGCTATACCCTACAATTTAATCCTCGATTTAGCAGGGCTTTCCCGTCTTCATGATTGTAAAGTAGATTTAGGCGCTTATGAATATCAGGGTTCAGTTTTAAGTATACCCGATAGCAATGGAATTATATATGTAAAAGAAAACGGGAACGGAAATGGGAATAGTTGGGAAAATGCAACCACATTGTCAGAGGCTTTATTGGCAACGGATTGTAATGATAACATACAACATATCTGGGTTGCCGGTGGCGTACATACGCCGAAATATAGTCCGTTAGAGAATACTTTTAGACAAGCTTCCGGCCGAGATAATGCCTTTGTTTTGAAAAAGGACGTAAAGATTTTCGGTGGATTTAATGGAACCGAGACCAGTGTAGATGAACGTGACTGGATTGCCAATGAGACAATTTTATCCGGAGATCTGGACTATAGCGGAACAATAAATGAAAACGATGCTTATCACGTGATAATAGCTGCCGGAGATACTGGCGATGCTGAACTAAACGGTTTTACAATTACTGGAGGAAATGCCAACGGATTAGAAAATATAGAGGTCAATCAAATTGTCGTTCCAAGAAATTATGGAGGAGGTTTAAGGATAAGGGAATCATCCCCTATATTAAAAAATTTAATTATAAAGGGGAACGTAGCTACTTACGGCGGAGGTATTTCCATTTCTAACGCAGCACCCGTAATTATGAATTCACTTTTAATAGCAAATACTTCAACCGGAGTGGGCGGAGCCGTCCATAATGACAATCATTCAAACGCAGTGTTTTTAAATGTATCAATTGCAGATAATTTCGCCGGAACAGAGGGCAGTGCCATGCGTAATTATGACTCCGACCCTTTCATTCAAAACAGTATTGTCATAGGGCATGTCTCTAATTTCAACAGTGTACCGTCCATTTCTTATAGCCTGGTAGAAGGAAATTCCAATTTGGGCAATGGCAATATACCGGGGGCTACAAACCCATTATTTGTAAATGCTGCAGAAGGTAATTATCGCTTGCAACTGGGAAGCCCGGTTATCAATACCGGAAGTAATACCGCTTATACCGCTGCCGGAGGTAACTTGGAAAATGATCCCGATTTAGCCGGAAACCCTAGGCTCATGGATGAATTTATAGATATGGGAGCTTATGAATTTATTTTGCCCGGAACCTGCCCTGACTCGACAACCTGGGACGGCACTATCTGGAGCAACGGCGAACCTGATTTGAGTAAAAAAGCCATCATAGACGGGGAATTAATCTTGACTTCCGATTTAACCGCCTGCGAACTGAGAGTAACCGAAAACGGAAGCCTGGAAGTTCTGTCCGGATTTACTTTTACCGTAAACGGATCAGTTACCAACCATGCAGGTGCGGAAGGTTTTGTAGTAGCCAGCGGAGGAAACTTAATCCAGACCGAAGAAGTTGAGAACGAGGGAGCTATCACGGTCATTCGCAACAGCCAGCCGATCAAACGCCTGGATTATACCCTGTGGTCTTCTCCCGTAGCCGGACAAAACTTATTCGGATTTTCTCCAGAGACGGTAAACGGAGTTACCAATTATCCCGGTTCCACCGGAAGGATTTACATCTATGACGGTGTCAACGGTTATGTGAATCCACAACCATTTGATGAGAACCTGGTAATGGAAACAGGTGCAGGTTACCTGTTCCGTGCACCAAATAATTTCCATGCGACTAATAAAATTCCATATGAAGGTAAATTCACCGGAGTGCCGGTAAACGGTACGGTCAATGTCCCGCTTACTCAATACGGAGAAATTGAAGACCGTTATACCTCTGTTGGGAATCCGTATCCGTCCAGTATCCGTGCAACTGGTGTGAATTCCCTTTTAAGTGAAAACAGCCATATTGGTGATCTGCATTTCTGGTTAAACGGAAGTGGGGCCTATATGTCGTGCAGCACCGTGGGGTGCACCGATGGGGCGATCTTTAATTTAAATTATATTTCCGTGGGACAGGGCTTTATCGTACGGTCACTGGATGAATCCATGCCTGTAACTTTTACCAATGCCATGCGGGTAAGTGAAGAAGCAGATTTCATCAACAAAACCGATGAAGGCGAAAACCACAGATTCCGGTTGAACCTGAGCGATGAGAAAATCCAAAGTTATACCCGGACTCTGACGGCTTATACGGAAAGTTCGACCGATGGAATTGACCATCAGATCGATACCAAATTATTCGCTTACAACGGTTCTGCTTTGTATCAAATCGTCGAAGAAGAGAAATTTGTGATCCAGGGAAGAGCCTTGCCGTTTGATGTTTCCGATGTAGTTCCGCTGGGATTCCGTGCTGCGGAGGAAGGTAAGTTCAAAATTTCGCTTACGGACTTCGAAGGATTGTTTGCCGAAGGAAGTGTAACGATTTACCTGAAAGACAATGATCTGGCAATTACCCATAATTTAATGGAATCGGATTATGAGTTTGAATCAGCTGAGGGAGAATTCAAAGAAAGATTTGAAGTGGTTTATGAAGCCGAAGGAACAATGGGTACAGCAGATCTACATTCCAATCTGATTCAGATTTATCAAGAGAATGAAATCATCATAATCGAATCCAAATCCGAGAAGATACTCTCAGTTGAATTGTATGATTTACAAGGAAGAAACATCTATAAGAATGAGAAAGTAAACGCGAATGTTTACCGGATCAAATCTATTTCATTCGGAGTCCAGGTGCTGGTTGTAAAAGTGCAGACAGAGCATGGTGAGATTCTGACAAAAAAAATAATTAATAAGTAGCAGGTACTTGGATTTCAATCACCCTGTACCGATTACTAAATATCAAATACCGAAAAACATGAAAAACAATATTTTAAAATTCGGGCTGTTAGCTTTATTTTTCTTGGCATATACGCTTCCGGTTATGGCTGATCTGGACAATCCCCCAGACTATGATGAAGACAATGACCCTCCTGCCCAGATTGATAACTGGGTGCTTATCTTATCTTTTGCGGGAATTGTCTTGGGAATTTATTTTCTGGTACAGCGACAGCAAAAGAAAAATGAGATAGCGTAAAGTTTGATTTCAGACAATTAAAAAGCCGGATACTCATATCCGGCTTATTTTATATTTGAAGGATTCTTTAAATATGAATCGAATGCCCGTAAGCGTCTTCAACCGCTTCCATGATCGCTTCCGACATGGTTGGGTGTGGATGAACGGACTTCATGATTTCATGTGCTGTTGTTTCCAGTTTTCTTGCCACAACTGCTTCTGCAATCATTTCGGTAACACCGTCACCAACCATGTGACAACCCAACCATTCGCCGTATTTCGCATCGAAAACTACTTTTACAAATCCGTCAGCTGCTCCGTTTGCAACCGCTTTTCCGTTTGCAGAGAACGGGAACTTGCCAACTTTCACTTCGTATCCGGCTTCTTTTGCTTTTGCTTCGGTTAAACCTACTGATGCAATTTCAGGAGAACAATACGTACAACCCGGAACATTATTGAAATCAATCGGTTCTACATTCATTCCCGCGATTTTTTCTACGCAAAGAATTGCCTGAGCAGATGCCAGATGCGCTAAATCCTGTCCGTGAACCACATCACCGATAGCATAATATCCGGCAACATTGGTCTGACAGAAATCGTTGATTTTGATTTTACCTTTTTCAGTCTGGATTCCAGCTTCTTCCAGCCCGATGTTTTCAATATTGGCAACTACTCCGACTGCAGAAAGCACGATGTCTGCTTCCAGAACTTCTTCACCATTTTTGGTTTTAACCGTTGCTTTTACGCCTTCTCCTGAAGTATCAACCGAAGTTACTTCGGCATTGGTCATGATTTTTATTCCGTTTTTCTTGAATGATTTTTCCAGTTGTTTGGAAATGTCTTCGTCCTCAACCGGAACAACTCTTGGCAGGAATTCCACGATTGTAACATCTACGCCCAAGGTATGATAGAAATAGGCAAATTCAACCCCGATCGCACCGCTTCCCACTACAATCATACTTTTGGGTTGTTTTTCAAGGTTCAGGGCACCACGGTAACCGATTACCTTTTTACCATCCTGCGGCAAGCTTGGCAATTCACGGGAACGGCCTCCGGTTGCGATGATGATATGCTCGGCAGAAACCTCATTTGAAACCCCATCTTCACCTTTTACCATTATTTTTTTACCGGGAAGTATTTTCGCTTCTCCTTTGATGACTTCTATTTTATTTTTCTTCATCAGAAACTGAACGCCTTTGCTCATCGTATCGGCAACGCCACGGCTTCTTTTTACGATGTTTCCGAATTCATAAGAAATATTTTCAGGCTTGTTGAATCCGAAATCCTCCGCGTGGTTCAAATATTTGAAAACCTGTGCACTTTTGAGTAATGCTTTTGTGGGAATACAACCCCAATTCAAACAAATCCCGCCTAATTCGGCTTTTTCGATGATGGCAACTTTTTTGCCCAATTGTGCTGCGCGAATTGCGGCTACGTATCCGCCCGGTCCACTTCCGATTACTGCTATATCAAATTTCATTTCGAATTATTTTAATCTAATTTGACGGCTAAATTAAGAATTCTCAAAGGAATTTTCTTAATGTTGTTGAAAGTATGTGGAATTTTATAAATTTATCGATGTAAATGGTT
>CAZKOC010000080.1:0-8755 GCA_964554275.1 uncultured Weeksellaceae bacterium | reverse complement strand
AGGAAGAGTACATTGCCAAAAGAACAAAAGAAATCGGTGATGACAAAGGAAAATCCGAAGCTGACAAATGGCTGAAAGATTGGGAATATTCAAAAGAAAATTCGTTCATAGACAAATTCCTTGCTTCTATGAATAAAAACATGAAAATCAAAGCTTCTAAAGATACAGATGCCAAGTATACCCTGATTGTTGAAACCACTTGGATTTATCCGGGCTGGTTTGCGGGAGTGATGAAACAACCGGCAAAAGTAAGTGCAAGCTTGAAATTTGTAGAAACTGCAAATCCCGGAAATGTTTTACTGGTAGTAAGCAGCAAAAATGCGCCCGGAGATAACTTTGTAGGGGTGGCTAATAATAATGACCGTATTGCAGAAGGTTATGCAAAAACCGGAAAATCCTTGGCACAAATGATCGGTAAAAAAGCGAAATAATATTTTCGAAATAATCTTAAAAAAAATCCGGACTGTTCAACAGTCCGGATTTTTTGTTTTTATTCACCACAATAATTATAGTATTTGGTTAAAATATTTTCATAAGGAATAAAAGAGCGAGTCTCTCTTATTTCATATTCCACCCTGTCCCTTTTTTCTTTGGGTTGTTTTTTTATGAGTGATTTTTCTTCTTTAGATATTTTCCGGGCTTTGTGAAAATCCTCCAAGTACTCATCAATGATGGTTTCAATATTTTCTTCAAACTTTGGGCAGTCATTAAAAATTTTGAGTAAAGAAGCCCGGATCTGTGGTCTTTGTAAGTTAAGACCAAACATGATTTTATGGGTTAACAGAGGGTTGATGGAATATTCTTCGCCATTCTTTTGGAAATAAGCTTCTGCCCAGCCGTTCTTTTTTGAAACAAAACTGTAGTATCCGTACATATTTATTTTTCCCTCTTTCTTTACAGGAAGCCAAATGTTTCTTTGTAAAGTATCAAATTTCACAGCTTCCTCGTCTTTAAAATTGACCCTTATAACTTTTGATGTTATATACTTTTGAATTTCACCGTTCCGGTTAGCAATTATAAAATCAATGTTTTCAGTTTCATAGTCGGTTTGTTGCCCATCGTTTTCAATTTGTTTAAAATGAATGGTTTTGATGATGGTCTGAAATGTACCGGAAACAGAAGGATAACTTATAGAAGCAGTTTGTGCGCTGGCTAATCTGGTTTTTGAAAAATCACTTTTTCCATACCAATCATTTTGTGTGAAATCATCAAAAATGTACCCATTTAAAATTTCCCCATTTTTAAAATGAATTTCAGACTTTACATATCCTCTTTGAAATTGTGCCGTAAGAATTCCGGAAACCATCAAAGCGGAAAAGTAAAAAGCATATCTCATATTGACAATAAATTTTTGCTAAAATAAAAAAAGCGACACAAACTGTGTCGCTTTTAAAAATTATAATAATTGTTTAAATTATTTTATTTTGAAGATTACTCTACGAGCCAATTGGTGAGCAGAAACTGCACTTCCTTTGAATTGACCATCAATTCCCTGGCCTTTAGCATTTAACCTTGAGGCATTGATTCCTTTCCCTACGATGATTTGTTTTACAGCATCAGCTCTTTTTTGAGATAAAGCCTGGTTGTAAGAACTTCCACCTACAGGGTCAGCATAACCTAAAACATCAACACTGGCGTTAGGGTTCATTTTCAAATACTCAACTACGAAATCAACTCCACCAATTGACGCATCGAATGGTACGGATTTGTCATAATCAAAGTAAACATTAATGATTCCACTGTCAATCAATTGTCTCAAAATGTTTGAGTCACTCAATACGCCTGAAGTCCCGGTTCCCGGATAGTTATCCTTGATGTATTGCTCGATAATGTCAGGGACACCATTTCCGTTCGCATCAATAGTTCTACCTTTCGTATCAACTACAGCTCCTGGAGCAGAATTAGGCTCTTGGTCCAAATAGTTTGGCACACCATCATCGTCATCATCTTTCAACATTTCTTCGATATTGTCAACTCTTTCTTTCAAGCTGTCATCTAAATACCAGTCAGCATGCTGTTTGTTTCCGATATAGTAAGTTAGACCTAATGAAACATTTAATAAAGGATTGAGATGTTTTAAATAGTCACTAGCTGGGTTTTTTACTTGAGAGGTTACTGTTTGTCCCGGGATTGTTTCATCATTTACAACCTGAGAAGGTATGACAGTAGTTACTGTTATGTAATCCGCATCTCTAGACAACCCGTTCCAAGTATATCTCATCTTGAAATTGTTCATGCCTGTAAAATCTGCAGTTAACGCAAGACGGTCGCTTAGTTTAAATTGCCCTGTGAGTCCTGCCATAACATTAAACATTTTGTCGTCCTCTGGTATGTTATCATTTTGAAAAATAGCATATCCGGGACCTGCATGAAATAAAAGGCTGAAAGATCTTGTCCAGTCTTCAAAACTTAAAATACGTCCAAGATTCAGGACCCCCTCCAGATTAAATCTCCATTGAGTACTTTTAAACTCTTTACTGTCTCCGGCATCTTTTATTTGATCATAGCCAGCACTGGCTTTCAAACCAAATTTAGTGTTAAACATATACCTTACTCCTAAATCCGCATGCCAGGGACCAAGGAATTTGGAATCATAGTGTCCACCGTTCCAGTTGTAAAGAGCATTTGTACCTCCCACGTTTACCTCCGCAGACCACTTATTATAAGCAGACGCAGCGTAAGGTTCTTTACTTCCAATTTCTACAATTTCTTCTTGTGCTTCTTGAGCCTGACCATAAAATGCCAATGCAAAAAAAGCAGCTGGTAAAAAGAATTTTTTCATAAATTATTTATTAGATTAATACTCTAAATTCTTTATTCTCTGATGCAAATGTATGAACAAATGTGAATTTAACAATGTTTTAAGTATGTTTTTATTAAAATTAATTTAACAGAGATAAATGCTATATTGTATATAGTTTCGCAAAATTGATGCCAAATTATCCAATAAACGATTTAGAGATAGTGATAATATTGTTACTTTTGTCAAAAATTTTATTTATGCACCAGGTTGCTTTATTGTTTTCTACCCGCGGAAGTCAGGTGTTGGCGTCTAAAATAGCTGAGCATTACGGAGAAGAGTTAGGAAAATTAAAAATTGTAGATTTTAGTGATGGTGAATTTCAGCCGGCTTTTGAACAATCTGTCAGAGGAACAAGGGTCTTTATCATTGGTTCCACATTCCAGCCCAGTGATAATCTGATGGAACTTTTGTTAATGTGTGACGCGGCTAAGAGAGCCTCTGCCGATAAAATCACTGCCGTAATTCCTTATTATGGTTATGCCAGGCAAGACCGTAAAGATGCACCGAGGGTCCCTATAGGAGCGAAGCTGGTAGCAAAGATGTTGGCTGCAGCAGGAGCAACCCGTGTAATGACTATGGATTTGCATGCAGATCAAATACAGGGATTTTTTGAAATTCCGGTCGATCATTTGTATGCGTCTACGGTATTTATTGATTATATTAAAGACTTGAATCTGGATAATTTGACCATCGCTTCTCCTGATATGGGTGGTGCAAAAAGAGCGAATAATTATTCAAAACACCTAAACGCAGATATTGTCATTTGCCATAAGGAAAGAAAAATAGCCAATCAGGTTGAAAATATGATGCTTATAGGAGAAGTGGAAGGAAGAAATGTTATTCTCCTTGATGATATGATTGACACGGCCGGAACATTGACCAAGGCAGCGGAGCTCATTATGGAAAAGGGAGCAAAAAGCGTAAGGGCAGTTGCCACTCATCCTGTACTTTCGGGTAATGCTTATGAGCGTATAGAAAACTCTCCGTTGGTTGAAGTAGCCGTAACAGATAGTATCCCGCTAAAAAATAATTCAGTATCTAAAATAAAAGTATTATCTTGCGCCCCACTTTTTGCTGATGTTATGCATATGGTACATGACAGGAAATCAATCAGTTCGAAATTTATTATTTAATTTTTATATAAACATTTTATGAAATCTATCACAATTCAAGGTAAAAAAAGAGAAAGCGTGGGTAAAGCGTCAACGCGTACCTTACGTAATGCTGACCAAGTACCTTGTGTTGTTTATGGTGGAAACGAGCCTTTGCATTTCTCAGCTGATGAGAAAAGCTTCAAAGACTTGGTTTACACACCAGACGCAAACACAGTGAATTTGGAATTGGCAGACGGAACTAAACTGCATGCAATCTTGCAGGACATTCAATTTCATCCGGTAACGGACAAAATCATCCATGCCGATTTCTATCAGTTACATGATGACAAACCTGTTGCAATTGAAGTGCCGGTTCGTTTAACAGGTCGTGCCCGCGGTGTTGTAAACGGAGGTGTTTTGAGGTTCAATATGCGTAAACTTAAAGTAAGAGCTATTCCGGCTAATTTGCCTGATGAAATTGTAATCGACATCACACCAATGCGTATCGGTAACAAAAAATATGTAGAATCTATCCGTAACAACGATTATACAATCTTGCATCCGGACAATGCTGTTATAGTAGCTATACGTACTTCCAGAACTGCTGTTGCTGATGACGATGATGACACTGAAGAGACATCAGGAGAAGAAACATCTGCTGCTGAAGCATCTGCTGAAGAATAATATTACATTTTAATAAAATAGGAAAAACCTTCGGAATTTCGAAGGTTTTTTTGTTTTTGTAAATTAAGATTAATCCGCCAATGGTATAGTTGTAACGATTTTGTAACGCTTCATTGAGTTATTGATCCCTAAATAAGCAATTAATTTGTTTTATTATTTCAACAGAAGAAATACCCCCTCTCCCTCTTTTTGATTTTTTACATTATTCTAAATCGTATTAAAATAACACCAAAAAATGAAAAATTTTTTGAATATAATGATATCAGGGAGATTCAGGAAACCTACCGAATCTGAGTTGATGCAATATCTCAGTTCCAATAAAAATAAAATATTTTGTGCGGGAGATATTGATATTTATAATGATTATATAGAATGGGTGCATGGAAAAGAAAATTCTGCTGTGAGGATCAGTTGGGAAGAAATAACCCAAATTTATGTTTCTTCAGAATCAGGAGTCAATAATGTAAATATAGAATCATTTGATGGTCGTCAAATCTGTTTTTACATCAACAACAGAAATAATACCCGCGATAAGTTCATGAAATATTTGATCGAACTGGCTGCTTTGAAAGGAGCAGATATTACATAGCAGAGCATTAATTATAAATTCAGCTTTTTGTAAGTTTGCATCCAAATCATGGATGAACTCTTTTCGAACGAATACTTTATGCGTAAAGCTTTGGATGAAGCTTACTTTGCCTTGGAGAAAGATGAAGTTCCGATAGGGGCAGTCATTGTTTCAAATAACCGGATTATAGCCAAAGGACACAACCTTACAGAAACATTGACAGACGTTACGGCACATGCCGAAATGCAAGCCATCACTTCCGCCGCTAATTATTTGGGAGGCAAATACCTGAAAAATTGCACGCTTTATGTTACGCTGGAGCCTTGTATTATGTGTGCCGGAGCTTTATACTGGAGTCAAATATCAAAAGTCATTATAGGAGCAAAAGATCAAAAGCGTGGTTTCCTGAGTAACGGAATTCGACTTCACCCGAAAACCGAAATCCAATTCGAAGTTTTAGAAAATGAATGTTCAGATATAGTAACTGAATTTTTTAAGTCAAAGCGTTAGAAGAAAATCGCCTTCAATTCATGTGCATCTTTCGGATTCATTTTCCCGGCAAGAATCAAACTTAATTGTTTTCTGCGGAGCGCCGCATCAAAACGCTCAATTTCTTCTTCCGTTTCAGGTTTGATTTGTGGAACCGGAACAGGTTCATTGTTTTTATTAACCGCTACAAAAGTATAGATGCCGTTGTTGGTCTTTCTCAATTCCTGTTTTTCGGGATCATCAATCCAGACATCAACATAAATCTCCATCGAACTGTTGAACGCCCGCGTAACCTTAGCCTCTAACTTTACAATGCTTCCGACAGGGATGGAATGGTTAAAAGAAACATGGTTTACGCTTGCTGTAACCACTTGAAAACTCTCGGCATGCCTTCTCGCGGCAATAGATGAAATCCTGTCCATTCGGGCCAGTAATTCGCCGCCAAACATATTGTTGAGCATATTGGTTTCGCTTGGTAGAACCAAATTGGTTAACACGGCAGCGGAATCAGATGGAGTTTTGATTTTTGTGTTCATAAAAAAGACCTTTAGCGAAGCAAAGGTCTTCAAATTTTTTTAAATCACATTATTCGAACGTATGGATTATGTCATATTGAGGTTGTTCAAAATTAATCTTCTTTCAGGGAAAGCACCCAGGTTTCTGGGTACTGCTCATGAACTGTTCTTCTGTATTCCAATGCATCTTCTTTGGTCGTGAAAGTTTCAAAAGCCACATAAAAATAATTTCCTTTTTTCTGTGTAAACTTTGCGTTGGCAAAGCCTTCTGCTTTTAATTTTAATTCCATGTTTTCCGCTTCTGACTTCACGCGGAAGGCACCGGCAATTACTTGATAATCGTATATTAAATTTTCTTCAACCTTATCTTCCGCAACAGGAATTTCTTCCGTTATTTTGACTGTGGTTTCAGGGATTATATCTTCGGTTGTTTGCGGATTAATCAGAGGAGCAACAAATCCGCTCCACTGCTCATTTACAAAATCTGCTACCGGCTGAGGTTTTCCGAAATATAAATAGCCTCCTATCAAAATCGGGATTACAGAAGCAACTTTCCACCAGCCTAACTTTGAGCTGTTGGAATCAGGAACCGGCTGCATTATATATTTTGTGCGGACACTCTCCAATCCGAAAGAATCCAATAAATAATTTTGCTCAAGGGCATTGAATTCTATGTTCCCTGATGCATTTTTTATAAATGTTCCTAAATAATTC
Source organism: uncultured Weeksellaceae bacterium (assembly GCA_964554275.1). GTDB lineage: Bacteria > Bacteroidota > Bacteroidia > Flavobacteriales > Weeksellaceae > Moheibacter. Next base: position 1,888 of record CAZKOC010000080.1, on the reverse strand, counting down.
AGGGTCAAAGAATTATTTCTTTCTAAATGATTTTTCCAAAAATTGATTTGGTTTTCGACCTCACTTCGGGCATCATCAAAACTCAAATTCTTTTGCTGTGCAACTGTTTGGATAAGCAAGCCATCGCTCTTTTGCAAAGCGCTGTTGAACCCAAGTTTTTTTGAAGGTGGATAGACGGAGTTATCCTTCAGAACAGAAGCATTTTTATGCGCTAAAAATGCGCCAAGTCCGGGAACTATAACACAATCGTGGTTATACAATAAAGCTGAAATATATTTTTCCAAATTCATACTTCAAAAGTAATGATTTATTTGTAGATTTTTTTACATGGTAAATAAATTGTTAATAAAACTTTTTTCATAAATTCGATTTTATGAACCCTGAACCACTACATACCCTGGCCTTGACTTACATTCCCGGAATCGGACCGGTTAACCAACGGAAAATCCTTGCTTTGACCGACCCGAAAGCTCTTTGGAGCTTATCGAAAAAAGAACAAAATGAAATTTTTAGAGGAAGAAAAGACATTCTTCCGTATCTTCAAAGTTCACAATGCCTGGATTTAGCCTCAAAAGAACTGGATTTTTGTCAGAAAAATAACATTGAGGTTTTGCTCCATTCATCTCAGCTATATCCTGAAAAATTAAAAAATTGCATTGATTCACCTCTTGTGCTATTTAAAAAAGGAAGTCATGATTTCAGCCAAAAACTTCACATCGGAATAGTCGGGACAAGGAAAATGACGCAATACGGGAAGAAATTTATTGAAGAATTTACCAATGAAATAGCTTCACAGGATGTCGCTATAGTCAGTGGGCTCGCTTACGGCTGTGACATTGAGGCGCATAAATCATCCATCAAAAATGGAATTCCAAACGTTGCGGCTCTGGCACACGGGCTCAACCGTATTTCACCTTCCGCCCACAAAAAAGAGGCAGCAGAATTACAAGAAAATGGAGCGCTGGTGTCTGAATATTCAACTTTTCATAATGCGGAACCCATTAATTTTGTGCTCCGGAACAGAATTATAGCAGGGATTAGTGATGCCGTAATCGTAGTCGAGTCTGACAAAAAAGGGGGTGCTTTGGCAACGGCTCAGTATGCGAATTCCTATAACCGTGAAGTTTTTGCGCTCCCTGGCAGGGTTGAAGACAGGTATAGCTTGGGTTGTAATCAGTTAATACAATCCAATCAGGCTTATATGATCCGGAATGCTACTGATTTACTGAATTATTTTAATTTGAAATCCAACCCGAAGCCTATCCAAAAAGAGCTTTTTATTGAATTGGGACAGGACGAACAACTCATTTATGATTTTCTCCTCAAAAAAGGAAAACAGCAGATAGATCAGATTTCTTTGGGATTGGATATGCCTTTGTTCCGGCTCAATTCTCTTTTATTGGAAATGGAATTAAAGCATCTGATAAAAGTGTTTTCGGGAAAATTTTACGAATTGAATTAAAAAAAACAAAAAAACAATGTTGTGTTTTTGAGAAAAATATAAATTTGTCCAAATTCAAACAAAAGTAAACGATGGAAAAAATCATTCATGATTTTATGGCAGATGTGGAAAGAAGGAATCCATATGAGCCGGAATTTTTACAAGCCGTTAAGGAAGTTGCTGAAACCATCATTCCTTATATAGTTGATAAAGACATTTATTATGGCCAAAACCTGCTATTAAGAATGACCGAACCAGAAAGAACCATAACTTTCAGGGTTCCGTGGGTTGACGACAAAGGGCAGATTCAGGTTAACCGAGGTTATAGGATTCAAATGAATTCGGCAATTGGCCCTTACAAAGGAGGATTGCGTTTTCACCCAAGTGTAAACTTAAGCATACTTAAATTTTTGGCATTTGAACAAACATTCAAAAATGCTTTGACAA
>CAZKOC010000079.1:4816-8763 GCA_964554275.1 uncultured Weeksellaceae bacterium | reverse complement strand
TAACCTAAACCTACCTAAATCAAACCACTTCTTTTTTCTTGTACCGTACTGTAAAATATATAGCTAATGCAATTGCCATAACCATCAGGATAAACATCCAATCATCCACGGAAGCCTGCTGCTCATCTTCATTTTCTCCCGATTCCGGATCATGCGGAAAAGCATATAGAGGTAATGTATAAAAAAGCCAGAACAATACGACAAAACTATATTTAGATATTTTCATATTTCTTTAGTTTATTAATTTCCTTGTAACGATCTCTTCATTTCCGAACTTAATCCTTACTATCAGGATCTTCGGTCCGAAGTAATCCGATTTGATCTGATGACGGGTGGAATTTACTTTTGTGTTTCTGTAAAGGTTTCTTCCCTGCATGTCAAATAATTCCACCGAAAGAAGCTTCTCTGACTTTGAATCTACCACGATATAATCTTTGTCCTTGTAGATATCAACCGTATTCCATGCAAAATCATTTGTCCCCATAGCTTCCTGGGTTTTATAAACAATTTCAAACCGTTCTTTGAATTCCCCCTGAACAGACTCGAATTCATAATCCGATTCCATAAGGTTGTGTTCCATGTCCAACAATTTGTCCTTTACATAAATTATCGTATTGCCTTCTGCAAACAATCCTTCATAAGCGGAAAGAGATATCCTGTACTTCGCATTCATATCCGCCCTGAAGCCCAGTGGAACCACATCTGTTGTTTCAAATGGAACCGGTCTGCCCTGGATGCTGAATTTTTCTTCCTCAATTATATTGTACAGAGCTGAACCTTCATAACCGAACAGCCTGCCGTCTATCCTGTGGTCTATACCAAGAGTAGCTCCTTCCATGTACCCGACCAGTATCTGGTTGTAAACATAGTTATCCGCATTTTTCAGGTTCAGCCAGAAACGGCTCTTCTCTTCTTCGTTGCCTTTGAAGAATTCGGCTTCATCTGAAGTACGCATCGAATTGTTGAAGCTTACCGACGTGCCTGCCCCAACCATGCTGATGATGAAGCCCTGTCCGGGTGCTATGAATCCGTTGGGCTCCGCGCTCGGTGTCACCCCGTCTGATACGAATCCTGCGGAAGTTCCTCCCATGAAAGTATAGGTAGCCCAGTTGTTACCCGTATATCCTCCGCTTCCGTCCGCCCCGTACGTATTGGTCCAGAAATAAATGGTTCCGACTCCGGGGTTGGCGTTCAGGAATGTATCGCTGCCCGTGTGCAACGGGTTGTTCCCTAATTTTATATTGGATGCGTAAGGATTCCCTATCGATGTGTAGCTTTCGGAATGGACATCAACGCTTATATCTCCGTTGAAAGGTAATCCTGTGAATTTTCCCGGATAAGCCACAGGGTTACCCTCATTGGCATCGGTGGTAATGTTCCAGTTGTTCGGCGCACGGAACATATAGCCTTTTCCTGCAACAAAATCCGATTCCAAATCTTCCACCAACTGATAACCGTTTTCTCCTTCATAAGTATAGATACGGCTCGCAACGGTTTGTGGTGAAAAGGCATGGATACCCTGCTCATCGACAGGTGATGACCACATTGCATAGTCCAATCGCATCATAGGTGTGCTGTTGCGGTGTACGGTGATTGGACCTAAGTTCTCTATATCTTCTACCTGAATCAGGTTGGCATCATTCTGAACGATGAAGTTGTCCGCTGTTTGGGTGTTTACAATTTCTCCGTTTACCGTGAGCGTAATACCCGAACTTACAGTCAAAATACCTGAATTGAGCAAAACTTCGCAAGCTGTTAAGTCTTCTGTTAAGGTTAAATCTCCGTCTATAATGGCTTTCACGTCTGCATCGGGTTCGTTGTTGCTCCACGAAGTGCCGTTCCAAATCGTATAAGAATCACAATTACCTGCACAGGCATCTGTAACCGCCTGAATACTGATACAATCGCCTGCATTATTCTCTATGGTTCTCGGGTTGGCAGGATTGGAAAGATATTCACAAAAATTCGGCAGGTTACAGACCGAAAGCAACGGATTATGTTTGATATACAAACCCAAAGTACCTCCTATGGTGGCAGGGTCAATATTCTGCAAGCCCGAAATGTCTGTCAATACCTCATTGGTATTGATATGCAGTTCGGTTCCGATGCTGGTAAGGTTACTCAATCCGTCAAGGTTTGCCAATTGCGGATTGAGATAAATCATCAGATAATCCTCAATGCTTTGCAGATTGTTCAATCCGTTAATATCTTCCAAATCATCATTTCCTTCAATCTTCAGATAACCTCCGATGCTTTGCAAATTGGTCAATCCGTCAAGATTGTTCAATTGCGGATTGTTATAAATCAGCAGGTAGTCTCCTATGTTTTGCAGGTTGCCCAATCCGTCAAGGTTGGTTAATTGTACATTGGAACCTATCCACAACTCCTCCGTGATTGCTGTAATATTACTGAGCCCGCTAAGGTTGGTAATATCACTTCCCGAAATGGTAAGATGACCGCCTATAGTTATATTGGCACAATGGATATAGGTTTCGGCGAAAGCGTCTATTTGTGCCTGAGTGTTGAAAACGACATTCCCGCTGATATTACAATCTACGGCACAAGCATCTGCTACCGCCTGAGCATCAAGACAATTTCCTGCATTATTTCTTATGTCTTTTGTATTGGTTTCGTCAGACAGATAGGTACAGAAATTAGGCAGGTTGCAGACATTAAGGTTTGCATTATGCCTGATGTATAAATTTGTAATGCCCTCAGGGTCTATGTTTGCCAAGCCTGAAATATCGGTAAGCTGTGGGTTTCCAAAACCTGCTACAAGCCCTCCAATCCTGATTTCTCCCTGAATGCTTTGCACATTGCTCAACCCGTTAAGGTTGGCTAACAAGGCATTGCGTGTAATTTCAATTCTTCCTCCGATGCTTGTAAGTGCATTTAAAGCATCGAGATTGGTTAAGGCATCAACATCGTTAATCATAAGGTATCCTCCAAGCGTGGTGATATTGCTTAACCCGTTTATATCCGTTAATAACGGATTGGTAGTAAAGTTAATCCCTCCTGTACTTGTCAAACCGCTCAAGCCGTCAAGATTGGTTAATTGAGGAAGTCCAATCTCAAGTATTCCGCCTAAGGTTGTGAGATTGCTTAATGCGTCAAGATGGGTTAATGACGGAATACCCAAAATACCAAGACTGCCTCCTACGGTTGTAAGACTGCCCAAACCGTCAATATCGGTTAATGCATTGTTACTATTAATAGCAAGGCCACCACTTCCTACGGTTGTGAGGTTGCTTAATGTATTCAGATTGGGTAATTGATTACAATTTGTAATAGAAAGCCCTCCTACAGTTGTAAGATTGCTTAAATCAAGATTAGCTAATGCTAAATTATCCCTGATATAAATATTTGCAGGGGAATTTGTCAGGCTACTCAGGTCAATAGCCGTCAATTGATTGTTTTGAGTAATTCTAAGTTCATTATCTACGGAGGTAAGACTGCTTAGGTCAATAGTGGTCAATACATTATTCTGTGTAATTAGTAATTCATTTACAGATGTAAGACCGCTCAGGTTAATAGCTGTCAATGTTGCAGTGAGACTACTAATCTGAAATATACCACCTACAGATGTGAGATTGTTCAAGCCGTTCGTATTGGTCAATGTATTAGTATTATAAAGATAAAAGTCACCTTCCACATTTATCAACCCGCTCAAACCGTCAAGGTTGGTTATGCCACTCCCATAAACGGTAACATCACCTAAAGTTATATTCGTACAATGAGCATAAGTAGCCCCGAAATCGTCAATCTGCTGTTGAGAAGTAAAGTTGAAATTTCCTGTAGGGCAGGCAATGGAGCAGGCAGCTGTTACAGCCGCTTCGTCCAAACAGTTGGCAAGGTTTCCGCTTATGGTCCTCGGGTTGTTTACATCAGACAGATAGGCACAGAAATTAGGCAGGTTGCAGACGGAAAGTTGTGGGTTATTTGTAATA
>CAZKOC010000079.1:0-4716 GCA_964554275.1 uncultured Weeksellaceae bacterium | reverse complement strand
TTATTTGTAATATTTAATCCGGTTATAGTTGTAAATTCAATATTTGCCAAGCCTGAAATATCGGTTAATGCAGAATTTTCAGTGATAAAAAGATGTCCTCCGATTTGGGTCAGGTTGCTCAATCCGTCAAGATTTGTCAGGGTTGTATTTTCGGTAATCCGTAAAAAACCTCCGATGCTTTCAATATTGCTTAATCCATTAAGATTGGTAATATCATAACCGCTTATGGTTAAGCTATTTATGGTAATGTTCCCGCAATAGGAGTATGCTCCAAAAGCATCAATCTGTGCCTGAGTGGTAAAAATATAATCTCCTGTTGGGCAGGCAGCAGCACAGGCATTTTTAACCGCCAGAGAGCTGATACAATCGCCTGCATTGTTGTTTATGGTTCTCGGATTGTTTTCGTCAGATAAATAAATGCAGAAATTAGGCAGATTACAAACAGAAAGTTGTGGGTTATTTTCAATATTTAATCCGGTTATAGTTGCAAATTCAATATTTGCCAAGCCTGAAATATTGGTTAATACCGGATGATTAAAAATATGTATTCCTCCTTCTATACTTGTCAGATTAGCCAAACCATCAATGTTTATCAACAAGGAATTATATCCAATATCAAGATTCCCTTCGACAATTGTAATATTACTTAAGCCGTCAAGGGTTGTTAATAAGGAATTACCTGCAATAGTAAGATTCCCTCCGATTCCCGTAAAGTTACTGAATAGATTAAGGTCTGTTAATTGGGTATATTGAATAGTAAGGTTTCCTGTAACGCCTGTGATATGGCTCAATCCGTCAAGATTGGTAATATCGCCTCCCGAAATGGTTAAATTTCTCAAAACAATATCATCACAATGGAGATACATTTCTCCGAAATTGTCAATCTGCTGTTGGTTGTTAAATGTGAAATCGTCTTCCAAAGTCGGGCAAGGCAGGCAGTGATAATTAACGTCTTGTTCGTTTAAGCAAAAACCCGCATTTCCGCTGATAGTTCTGGGATTAATTTCATCAGACAAATAAGTACAGAAATTAGGCAGGTTACAAACCGACAAATCAGTATTATTTCGTATAGTTAAATGCGTAATCGTTTCAGGGGCAATATTCTGCAAACCTGAAATATCGGTTAATGAATTATTTTCCGAAATACTTATACTACCCCCGATAGTTACAAGTCCACTCAAAGCATCAAGATTTGTCAATAAAGGATTGTTATAAATGCTAACCTCTTTGGCGCTTGACAGTCCGCTTAAACCGCTGATGTCGGTTAGTGCATTATTATTCTGAATATTAAAATTTCCCACAGTCTGTAGGGAAGAAAAACCATCTAAATTCGTTAATTGTGATGCATTATGAACCCAAAGAGCCCCCCCAATGCTTTCCAAAGAAGATAAACCATTTATATCTGTTAACTGATTAGCGCCCCATAAAATCAATTCCCCTGTAATGGTTTTGACCTGACTCAATCCATCCAAATTGGCAATATCATCAAAATAAATGCTAATATCGCCTAAAGTTATATCATTGCAATGGGCATACATTGCCCCAAAATCGTCAATTTGTTGCTGTGTGGTAAAAGTGAAATTTCCCGAGGGACATTGAGCAATGGTTTTCCCACAAAAGAAAAAAAAGAGTATCAGGAAAGGAAACACACATTTTTTAAAGATTCCCTGTTTTGCTTTTCCGAAAAAGAAAAAAATGCTGCAATGGTTGAGTTTTTTCATAAGTCGTTTTTATTGTTGAGTTATTTTTAGTTTGAATCGTTCTGCAATGTCCACAGCACAAATTTGGGAAGATTATTCCCGAAAAACTAAAATCAAGCGTGGACAAATCGTGGACATCAGTCAAAAAAATCAACAGGGAGAATATTACTTTTTTTAACATAAAACATTGTAAATTAATCCATTAAAACATATTTTTATTTTGAATAAATAATTTTTAACTTTTGACAGAGCAGATACAGCCGTGTCCTTTTACGGAAGTTTTATACAAAATTTATATACTTTTGATGATGAATAATCTATATTCTTACTGCCATGAAAAAGCTGTTGTTTTTACTTTTTTTCCCGTGTATGCTTTTTGCACAGGAAACCCGGTTGGGCGGAAATGAAAAAATTCAGGCTGCCGAAATTCAAGCCCTGCCCGACAGGAATTACACCATTGAGCAGGTTGCGGGTGATTCTTCCGTCATTTTTCAAAAAGACCTGACCCTGAAAGATTATGACACCAATACCGCCTACTGGATAAAAAGTACGCTGACCCACACTGCCGACCGCTACGCTGAGTATTACCTGAGCGCATTTCCTTTTCTGGACAACACTTATTATTACTTTGACCAAAAGCAGGACAAGTGGATAGCGCTGAAAGGCGGTTTGGCAGCAAAAGATGCTGTGGGAAGAACAGGAATGATAAAAATGGGTTTCTACCCTAACCAAACTACCAGCTTGTATGTGAAAATGAATCTGGGAAAATTTTCGGGGCAATCTAATCAGATTACCGCATCGCTAAAAACGGTCAAAACAGAAGAAGTAGAAAAAAAAATGCAGCAAACCTATATGTACTGGCTGATTACGGCTGTTGCAATCGGTTTGTTCTTTATTTTCAACAGTTATGTCTATCTTATGTTCAGGGACAGGGCTTATCTTTATTACCTTGCCACGCTTGTGAGCGGGTTGGTTTATATTACTTCAATTTCAGAACAGGTTCACCGCTTTGTACCAATCCGTTTTTTCCGGGCACAGATATGTGATGAAGGTATATTTTGTTATTTCAACTTTAATTCCTTTGTATTAAGTATTTCCATAGTATTGATTGCCGGGTTTCTGGTTGCTTTTACCCGTGAATTTTTGCAGACACGTATTATTTTACCCAAATGGGACAGGTTTCTGAAATATACAAGCTATGCTTTTCTTTCGTATATCGTTTTTTCCTCTGTGGCTACATACAGCGGCTTGCTATATATGAAAGGGTTCGGATATATGCTTGCCGAGAATATCATCATAGCGCTTGTGTTTTGTTTCCTGATAGCTTCGGGAATTATGGCTCACCGAAAAAAATTCAGGCCTGCGAAATATTTCCTCATTGCCAATTCCGTACAATTGATTACTATCATATCGCTTGCCGTTTACCTGATGATTAATAAAAATTATGGAAACAGCGCTGTTTTCCTGCCTCATATCGTTTTGCTTATACAGGCGCTCACTTTTGCCATATCACTTGTTGCAAGGGTAAATCTCCTTAAAGAAGAACTTCGGGTTAAAAAAGAAGAAAGTATTCTTTTGCAAAGCCATAACGAACAAATGATTCTTCACAACAAGTTAATGGAACTTGAAAGGCAGAAATTACAAGAAGAAGCCGACTTTAAGAACCGGCAGCTTGCAACAACAACTATGCACCTCTATAACAAAAACGAAATACTAAGCGAATTACAAACCCAAATCAAAAAAATCCCCAAATCAGAAGCTCCCGATACAGTTATTTCCCAAATCAAAAGTGCCATCAACAACAACATATACATAGATGCCGACTGGGAAAAATTTAAGCTTCATTTTGAGCAGGTACACCCTGATTTTTTTAAAAAATTAGAAAAAAACCACCCTGACCTCACTCCTTATGAAATCCGTTTGTGTGCTTATCTGCACATACAGCTTTCGGGAAAAGAAATAGCAACTCTGCTCAACATAGAACCGGCAAGCGTACGAAAAGCCAAAATGAGGCTTAAAAAGAAAATGAATACCGATTTGGTATAAAAACCCGGCCACTGAGACTCTCGAAGTAACCGGGTTTTTGATTTATATGAATTGATGGATTTTCTCTTTAGTTGAAATAAAAAGATAAAAAATCCCCCCAAGCCAAAAACTCAGGAGGATTTCTACAAAAAATTACTTCAAAAATATCCCGACCTTACCCGAAATGAAATCCGGCTTTGTGCTTTTTCTAAAATGAATTTATCAACCAAGGAAATTTCAGCCATCACACAACAAAGCCCAAACAGTATCGTAGCAGCTCGTTACAGACTCAAGAAAAAACTGAATTTGGACGAAAAAGAAAGTTTAACTAATTTTTTGATACAGTTTTAAAAATAAAAATTTTCATCGGTTCTTTTCAGCAGCTATGTTTGGGCAGCGGTTTACTATAAGAGAAGTGTACTCCCTAAAAATAAAAGCAGTATGGAAATGGTTCTTTTCATAAAAGTACCGGAAATTTAAGTAGATTTTCGGGATGACGAGGTAAATCCATTAGAGTTGAAAGTACTAATAAGATTCGAAACCCTGTTTGGGCTGTATAAAATTCCTGTTTTTCCGAGTGGGAGTTAAATCAATACTCAATCTTCGACTGGTAAAATTCATCTTTTTTGATGTTTCTTTCTACCGGATAGCTTTCCGTAAAACAACCGAAACAATGGTTGGTAGAGCCTAAAATCTCAATTAAATTCTCAACCGAGAGGAAATCCAGGCTGTCTACGCCAAGATATTGAACCAATTCCTTATTGGTCATATTGGCTGAAATCAAATCCTTTTTAGTAGGCATATCGATTCCTAAGAAACAAGGTGCAATGATGGGAGGGGAAGCACTTCGAAAATGAATTTCTTTGGCTCCGGCTTCTTTCAGAATTTTAATCAAAAGTTTACTCGTAGTTCCGCGAACAATGGAATCATCCAGAATCACCAAACGTTTTCCTTTGATTTTATTGGCAATCGGATTTAGTTTCAGGTTCAC
>CAZKOC010000078.1:0-8775 GCA_964554275.1 uncultured Weeksellaceae bacterium | reverse complement strand
GATGCAATTTACAAATGAAGTAAACTGGAATGTATCAGATTTTGTAATTATGGGAATTCTTCTTTCAGGAACTGCCTTGACCTGTGAATTTATTTTAAGGAATATAAAAACAGCAAAACACAGAGTCCTTTTATGTACTGTTGTGGTTTTTATTTTATTGATTGTATGGGCTGAACTGGCAGTTGGTATTTTCGGAACACCTTTTGGTGGATCATAAAACAAGTAAAAAAATTTATCATTATACTTTGAAATTCAAAGAACTTTTATACAAACTTTATAATTATGGAAAATCAAATTCAACCCCCACAAAACAACTTTATAAGTTGGCTCAACAGATCACTGACCGTAAAAATGGTAGTGATAGGCGTACTAATTCTCATTTTACTCATCCCGCTCGTGTTTGTTCAAAGCCTGATCGAAGAAAGAGCACAACGGCAACAAGAAGTTATTTCAGAAATCAATGAAAAATGGGGGAAAGAACACATTATTTCAGGTCCGTTTGTAAAAGTACCCTACATAAAAAGGACTACTTCGACTTACACAGATCCCAACTCAAAAGAGACCAAAACCAGTACACAGTATTTTACGAGCTATGCCTATTTTTCACCAGATGAAGTGGATGGAAAAGCAATTCTTGATGTAAAAACGCTTCAGAGAAGCATTTACAAATCAGCCGTATATGAAGGTTCCCTGTCTATGAACGGAAAACTGGCGAAACCGGATTTCAAAATTGAAGATATAAAAGAAGAAGATGTGCAATGGGACAAGGCTTCCATTGTCATCCAGACCTCAAATCTGAAAGGAATCAAGAATAATTTATCAATCAAAATCGGAAATAGCGATTTGTTTCTTTCACCTAAATTTACTGAACAGAATGGCCGGACAGCACAGGAATTACATTTATTGGAAAGCGGGCATTTTAATTTGAAGGAATTTAATTCGCTGAATTTTGAATTCAAACTTGAATTTAACGGAAGTGAACGCTTCAGTTTAATTCCTATTGCCAAACAAACCAAACTCAATATGAAATCAAACTGGGCATCACCAAGCTTCGTTGGGGAATATCTCCCGAAAAACGAAACGGACAAAGTAACCAAAGACGGATTTGATGCCAATTGGGATATTCTTTATTACAACCGTCCTTTTTCCCAAAGTTTTTTTGATTCTTTACCCAACCTGAATGAATATTCGTTTGGCGTAAATCTATTGGTCCCGGTAGATGAATACCAAAAAAGTGAACGCTCTGCCAAATATGGTTATCTGGTCATTTCGTTCACATTCTTATTTTTCTTTTTGATTCAGGCAGTTACAAAAATCAACATCCATCCGTTCCAGTATCTATTGATCGGATTGGCTTTGGTTATGTTTTACACCTTGCTGATTTCCATTTCGGAACACAGTAATTTCCTCAATGCCTATCTCATCGCCGGAGTTTCTGTCATCGGATTGATTTCGCTTTATTCTTTGTCTGTACTGAAAAAGACAAAATTCGCAGTCTTTGTCGCTGCTTCACTCGCTGCTCTCTATTCATTTATATATGTGATCATCCAACTGGAAAACTATGCTTTACTGGTTGGAAGTATTGGATTGTTCCTCATTTTAGGAATAGTCATGTTCATTTCCCGGAAGGTGGAATGGAAATAGTTTGTTTGTTAACCCCGTCAGGTTTTCAAAACCTGACGGGTTCTTTAGATACCATTAACATATTATGATAATTATATCTTTAATTTTATCGACCGGTCTAACCTCTCTTTTCCTAATTTTGATGAATTATATTTTGTCTGAAAAACTAAAGCTGAAGGACAAATTTCATCTAATTTTTATCTTAATTCTATCCGGATTAATTATTTTTCCCATCAGTTATATTCTAACAATCCAGATTGCAATACGCTTATTTGTGTTATTATAATTTCCCTAACTTCGCAAAAAAAATTTGAATGGAACTGATTGACTTCATCCTGCATATAGACCAGCACTTGACGGAATTCATAAAAGAATACGGGCTATGGATTTACGGGATTTTATTCCTAATCATATTTGTAGAAACGGGTGTTGTGGTGATGCCGTTTTTACCGGGAGATTCATTGCTTTTTGCTGCCGGAATGCTGGCTGCAAATCCGGAAAATGGAATGAATGTGTGGATTGTTATTTTAATTTTGCTCATCGCGGCTATTTCAGGAGATTCGCTCAATTATTCGATTGGGAAGCGGTTTGGGATACAGGTCACCAAAATCAAGATCTTCGGAAAACAATTCGTGCAGCCGGAGCATATAGATAAAACCCATTCTTTTTACGAAAAATATGGCAGCAAAACCATTGTAATTGCCCGTTTCGTACCGATAGTAAGAACGCTGGCTCCTTTTGTTGCCGGAATCGGACGGATGAGCTACGGAACTTTTATTACATACAATATTGTAGGAGCCATTCTTTGGGTAGTAGGGATTACACTTGCCGGATTCTTTCTCGGCAGCTTTGAGTTCGTACAGGAAAATTTCTCCAAAATCGTGATGGGAATTATTTTAGTTTCTGTTTTACCAATTATTTTTGAATTTGTGAAAGAGAAATTTTTCAATAAAGAGAAAACTCTTGAAGAATAGTTTTACATCTATTTCAGGATTTTTTCAAAACAGATGCTCGTTTCAACCTTTTCATATTGGCCGTAATTCGGGATAATTTTATAATCGCTTTTACTGTACAAAGTGACCGCTTCAGTCATATCGTCACCTGTTTCCAGAATACATTTTTCATAACCCAGTTCGACTGCCCAGCTTTCAAGTTCTTTTAATATCCGCGAAGCAACTCCTTTTTCCCGTTTTTCCACCGGGACAAACATTCGTTTTACTTCCATCACTTTGGGGGTATATTCTTTGATGGCGCCACACCCCACCGGAAGATTGTTTTCATAAGCCACAATGACGTGACGGATTAAATCAAGTTTGTTGAACTGAATAAAAAAATTCTTGGATTCTCCATTGCGAACTGCCAAATATTTGTCAAGTTCAATAACTAATTTCCTGAAATCTTCATTTTCGAAATTTGTTCTTTCAATCCTTATATTTTCCATTTTACCTTTATGGAATTGATTACAAAAGTCTGATTCAATTATTTACTTCGATTTGAATTTCATCAGGGTTTCTTTTGTGAAGTCCGAAAGCACCAAACGTCCGCTCATTTCGGCACGTTGTTCCATCAGTTTAGGAAGATGATCGGTTCCCTGCCAGAAAATAGATTTCAAATCACGCATAGCTTCAAGACTATAAACGGAAAGTGTTTTCGCAAATTCCCGGACGGCTTTTTCACAAGACTCCGAATCGGGTAAAACCTGGTTGTAAATCCCCTTTTCTTTGACCCATTCCGCAGATTTCCATTCAGTGGGATTCATCGTTAATTCCGAAAAGGCAGTCACACCAATTTTACGGGTAATTGCGGGTTCAATTACAAACGGCCCGATTCCTATGGACAATTCACTCAAACGAATAGAAGCATTGGCATCTGCCAGGGCATAATCACAAGCTGAAGCCAAACCTACTCCGCCCCCCACAACCTTTCCTGTTATGCAGCCCACAATGAACTTCGGGCAACGCCGCATCGCCAGAATTACATTGGCAAATCCCATAAAGAATTTCTTTCCGGTTTCGAATTCAGAAATGGTCAATAATTCATCAAATGAGGCACCGGCACTGAAGATCTTATCACCTTCACTTTTCAGGATAATGATTTTCACCTCACTGTTCTCTCCCAGCTCATCAATGATACGAATCAACTCACGTAGCTGTGTGCTTGGGAAAGAATTGCTTTTTGGGTGATGAAATTCAACCTCCGCTATATTTCCTTCTATATTTGTTTTGATGTAATGTAATTCCATAGCTGTAAAATAAAGATATTTTAACGAAAAAAAAAACTTGTTTCTTTCGTTTTAAATTTCATAAATTTACCTACCATCCTTCCTGTACTTGCCTTCCCAAAGCCTGATTTTATATTTGACTAAACTAACTACATGCATGGATTTCCCTGCATTTTATATTAAACTAGGAATTAAGGATGATGAAGTATTTTCTAAAAATTACTTCTAATCTAATCTTAAACCTGATTTTTGTCTCGGGCTTTGCTCAGGATTCCTCAATTGACAGCTATGTATTAACTTCAATAGAGCAATCATTATCGGATCTTTCAAAGAAAAATTCCCCGCCGGATAATTCTCATTCCCTCAATTTTGATAATTCATTTTTAAGAGCTCCCAACAGTTATATTTTTGATTTAAACCTTGCAAAAAGCAATAATTATTCAGGACTCAAAATTCCCGTCAGGAAAGCTTTCGAAATTTGGAGTAACGGGGATTGGTTTTTAGGTGAAGCCCTAAATGAGAATGGAATCCTTTCTGCCTATGTTTATTGGGAAGATGTAAATGGTTTGATAAGCAATGTGGAAATTGAAAGCTCCAATCTCATTGAGGATTCTAAAATCATTGTCTCCTTCAATCCTAAAAAAGGAAAGGGTAATGGTTTGATTTCTTTACATTTAGGGAATAATGGAAATTCCGGAGATCCGATAATCTGGAGCTGGCATGTTTGGGCAACTGACGATCCTTCTGATGGAGTTGTGTATGGACAGGGAATTGAAACGGATATAGAAGGTAATTTGTTTGAACCTCAATACATGGACAGGAATTTAGGTGCTGTTTACAACCATATTTTGGGACACAACTGGCATAAAACTATCGGTTTGCTATACCAGTGGGGAAGAAAAGACCCGATTCCGCCTTTTATGACAAAAGATTTTTCATTTTATGAATTGAACGGGCTGGTCGGCTATATGAGAAACCGTGAGGGAGTCCATCAAGGGAATATTCTCCCTGAAATTTTACGCCCGTTTAATGACATTTCTTCCAACCTGAAATTCTCCATACAAAATCCGATTGCCTATTTGCTTAATTCAGACAGCGGGACCTGGTTTTCTTCACAACAGTACCGCATAATGGACGATCCTGATACCGAACCCGTCGAAACCATAACCTGGGATTTATGGAGCGACAACATGCGGGGAGAGAATTCCAATGCAAATAGCAGTAACGAATCCATACGCAATGACAGCAGATCTTACGAATTAAAATCACCTTATGATCCTTGCCCTAACGGATGGAGAATCCCCTCTCATCTCGGACGTGTTACCACGAATAACAACCACAGCCCGTGGGGCCGGAAAAACAGTGGTGTAAATGATGATACCAACCCGGCATACAATACATTTTTACCCGATCAGCCTAATGAGGCAATTTTAGATGTTAAAGTTTACAGTGGACTGGGCCTTGATTTTACAGATGCACATACTTCCAGTTCCAATTCCAGAAATATAGGCATGTTTCCCACAACCGGTTACTATGTTTTGTATACGGATGAACCAAACAATCCTACTGTGGTATTTCATGACAGAAGGGCACAGTCGGTTCTTTGGTCAGCCACTTATTCTCTCGGCGGTGCCCGGTATTTAAAAATCATTACCGACCCACTCCGTTATGATGTTGGTGAGTTTGGTTTAAACCAGATTTTTGTCAACCAGACTACACTCAGCGTAGAGGGTCTGCCGGTTCGCTGTATGAGGGATCCAAATCTTGAATTGACCGGAAATTTTGAAACAGAATATGTTTCTTCCGCAAAAACTTATTTCACACAAGGATTAAATAATCCGAACAGCTATATTATTTCCAATGAAACCGAATTACTGATTCCTGTTAACAAAGCATTTTCTGCCCATGAGTATTTATTTCCGGAAGAAGAAGGACTTCCTTATAATGATTTGGTCAGTAATGTTTACTGGACAGACAATCCTTCGTTGGTGCAATCCGTAACTATTCAGGGGAATTCCGGCGATGCTCGGGAAAATTTCATTAGAATTACCTTGAATCCCCAACAAAAAGGAAATGCTCTGATTTCTCTTCATAATGAATCCATCGAAAATCCGGTTTACTGGAGCTGGCACATTTGGTCAACTGCAGATAATATCCAGGAAATTACTTATGTCAACCAGAATATTTTATCTGCACAATATAATTTCATTAATTCTACCTCTACCGAGAATCCACCGCTGACAACTACCTTCATGGACAGAAATCTGGGAGCCGTTTATGATTTACCTATTGAAATTATGAGTTATCCCGATGTCCCTGAATTAATCAATGAAGTGAGATATTCGGGCGGATTCCATTACCAATGGGGAAGGAAAGATCCGATTCCTTCTTTTCAATATGTGGGGGGTGACGCTTATGAAATCTACAAGGGTATATCTGTCAACTCTCAGGGAATTGTTTCTTATCAACCCGTAAATTCTCTGGAGTATCAAAATCAATTCACTGAAATTTATTCGGACTATAAAAATTATGCAAATGTAAATTCCGGGGATTCCAAATATCTGGAAGCCGATAAAATCATCAACTATTCCGTGCAGCACCCTTTGACCTTTTTACATAAAGGAACAACATCTTTTACAGACTGGGCATCAGGAGAGCTAGTTGTTGCGGCAAACCGCTGGGGGCATGGAGAAAAAAAATCTATTTATGATCCCTGTCCTGCCGATTGGCGCGTGCCGGATACTTTTAGAGTTTATGAAAACGGAAGGGGCAGTTCTCCCTGGTACAATGGTAAAAAATCAGGATCCAGCCAAGGAAGCCCAAATTATATAGGAAGCCATTATGGAGGGCAGTTCTTTAGCCATAACAACAAAGCTGCGGGCTGGTTTTTCAATGATCCCGATTATCAAATCGGACATTTTCCGGCATCAGGGATTATCGGCAAATTTTTTCCTGAAAAAATCGGGGGAACAAGTGTTTCACAAGCAATTACGGGCCTCTGGACTTCTTCACTGACACAACAAATGAAAGGATTCGCACTTGCTATGTCAATGGGAGTCCTAACCGATTCAGACCATCGTATGATTTCTACCGGAAACATTTCGCCCGCTTATGGCTTAAATGTAAGATGCTCCAGAGATGAAAGACGATATACCGGAGATCTGGGAAATGACTATTTTGATTTGTCGGTCCGGGATTTCAGCAATTTTCAAAATGAAAATGATTTTATGGCTTACCCAAATCCGGTAAGCGATTTTTTATACCTGTCTGTTGACAAAAACCGGTTAATAGAGATTTATGATTTACAGGGAAGAATTGTAAAAAAAGGGAAATTTGAGAATAAAAAAATTGATTTAAGTTATTTAAACAAAGGAATTTATATAGGATTAATCATAAATCCTGATACTTCAGAGATATTCTCTGTAAGGATTGTGAAGAATTAAATTTCAACTGTTTCAAAGGCTTTCAATTTTCTGTATCGTAATACAGTTTGTAAAACTTTTTACCTTCTTCATCTACACCCTGCTCTATTAAATTCCGGTTTCCGTGTACGTAAATGTGAAAATTTTTATCGAGCTTGATGATGCTTTTGAAAAATCTGCTTTGCTTTTTGACGGCATTTTTGGAAATTTCAAAATGGTCGTTCAGTTCAATCTCATAAATATCCTCATAATGTTTTTTGTAGTCTGAAAAACTTTGAATTAATTCTTCCTGTACCAGAACTTTCTCATTAAAATCATTCAGTTGGAACGTTTCATTTTCCTTGAAGAATCTGACAGATTTGTTCAACAGATCCACCTGATCTACTTTATTCACTTCAAACTGTTCCGGAAGCTTTTCCAACACATAATTTTTACAAAGATTCAGCGTGCTTTCCGTATCGAAATATTCATCTTGCCGTTGAATCAATCGTAAAAAATCATCTGTCCAATATTTGGCTTCATCGCCTTTGTTTGTATTGTCGACACAGGTCACAACATAGCCTTCATTTCCTTCCACATTAAAAATTAAACACCCCTTGTCGAGCTTTGTCAAACTTATCCCCTCTTCCGCCCAAACGTCATAGGAAGATTCGTTAGGGGCAGTTTTCAGGAATTTATCTTTGGTTTCGGATTTAAAAATCCCGATGGCCTGTGTGCTTTCTCCTTCCAAAATCGCGTCGGGAAAGAAAACAACGTACAGTTCGCCTCCTTTGACTTTCGGGTGTGAACTTTTGTTATACAAATGATTGGCAATATTGACGGATTGTTGCACCAATTGCGTCCGGTCTTCAAAAACCGACTTGGCGTACCGATGAATTTCATTTAATTCCAGGCTGCTTTCATGGTGGAATTGGAAATATTCTTCAGTTTTAAATGGCTTTAAAAAATAATTGTAAAGCAGCGGCATTAATTCTTCCGAATAAAAAGTCAATGTTTTGGATAAATGCACACCTTCATCCAGTGATTTATTACCTACACGATGTACAACCAGATCTAATGTTTCCTCGGAATTAATAAAATGCATAGCTCAATTTTACAATTGACAAAAGTAATCAATTATAAAAAGTTAAAATTCCTTTTGAACATTTTTTAAATGGTCGTCAAACGTACGGTGTTGGTCATTCCTTTTTCGAAAACTGGCATGGCGTTCAGGTTGATTACATAATCTCCAAATTCCACAAATCCCATTTCTTTGGCCATTTTATTTACTTCTATTACGGTTTCGTCTGTACTTTTCTCCCCTCCTTCGTAGTACATTGCTTTTACACCCCATAGTAGATTTAACCTGCGGATAATCCTCTGATTAGGTGTAAATACCAAAATATAAGCCAGTGGCCTGTAAGAGGAAATCTGAAAAGCTGTATAACCCGAATAGGTAAGCGTAGAAATCGCTTTTGCGTCGGTCAGCTTCACCATTTCCGCTGCATTGTAACAAACAATCTTGGTAAC
>CAZKOC010000077.1:1384-8779 GCA_964554275.1 uncultured Weeksellaceae bacterium | reverse complement strand
AAATTATTTGCTTAAATTTGTACCCATAAAAGCTAATAGCTTTTTCATAGGTTTAGGTTGGTTAAGGTTAGCACCTCATTCTCACGAATGAGGTGTTACTTTTTTATATAGGTTTAACTTGTAATCCACACTAACTTTCATACATTTGTTTTCATAAAATCGAATTATGACAACAAAATACGAACAGATACCCTCTGAGCTTTTCATCAAAAACAGAAAGAAATTCACAAAAGAATTGGAACCTAAATCTTTAGCCGTCTTCAATTCAAACGACATATACCCGGTTAGCGCAGACAGTACGATGCCTTTTGCCCAGCACCGGGATATTTTTTACCTATCCGGAATAGACCAGGAAGAAAGTATTTTGGTTCTTTTTCCCGATAGCTACGAAGAAAAACACAGAGAAATTCTTTTTCTCAGAGAAACCAACGAACATATTGCCATTTGGGAAGGTGCAAAATTAAACAAAGAGCAGGCATTTGATGTTTCCGGAATTAAAACCGTTTATTGGCTGCAGGATTTTTATAAGGTACTTTATAAATTACTTACAGAAGCGGAAAATGTTTATATCAATATCAATGAACATTACCGTGCAGAACGGATTGTGGAAACGAGAGAAGACCGTTTCATTAAACAATTAAAACAAGATTATCCGGCCCATACCTATTTAAGAAGCAATCCTATTTTACAAAGGCTTCGTTCCATAAAAGAGTCAGAGGAAATAGAATTGATTCAAAAAGCCTGTAATATTACGGAGAAAGGGTTTCGTAGAATTTTAGGATTTGTAAAACCGGGCGTTTGGGAATACGAAATAGAAGCTGAATTTTCGCATGAATTTTTGAGAAACCGTTCCAAAGGTTTTGCTTATACGCCTATTATTGGAAGCGGATTCAGTTCAAATGTTTTGCATTACATCCAAAATAACCAACAATGCAAAGATGGAGACATTCTTCTTTTAGATGTAGGAGCAGAATATGCCAATTATTCATCAGATATGACGCGAACAATTCCTGTAAACGGGAAATTCAGCGAAAGGCAAAAACAGATTTACAATGCCGTTTTAAGATGTAAAAATGAGGCGGAAAAATTGTTGGTTGCCGGAAACAACTGGTACGATTACCACAAAGAAATGGGAAAAGTTTATACCTCAGAGTTATTAAATATTGGTTTGATTGATAAAGCTGATGTACAAAATGAAAATCCGGAGTGGCCGGCATATAAAAAATACATGATGCATGGAACTTCTCACCACATGGGGCTTGATACACATGATTACGGGATTTTGAGCGATAAATTTGCAGAAGGCATGGTTTTCACAAACGAGCCGGGATTCTATCTGCCTGAAGAGAACCTAGGTGTCAGAATTGAAGATGATTATGTAATTCAGGCTTCCGGATCACCTAAAAATCTAATGAAAAATATTCCGATCACTGTAGAAGAAATTGAAGATTTGATGAACAAATAAAATCATGTCTGAAATATTCAAATCGCATTTAGAGAAATTCATCAAAGTGAATGATGATGATTTCTCGGCTATACTTGATTATTTTCAAATTATAAATGTGAAGAAAAAAGAGAATTTACTCGTAGAAGGAGAAATCTGTAAATCACATTTTTTTGTTTTAACGGGCTGTTTGAGAAAGTTCTTTGTCAATGAAAAAGGAAACGAGCAAACAACCGAATTTGCGATTGAAACCTGGTGGCTGACAGATAATCTGGCTTATGAGCATCAGCTACCGACTGAGTTTTACATTCAGGCAGTTGAAAAATCGGAACTATTGGTAATTAACTATGAAGCACAAAAAAAATTATTGGAACGATTCCCTGAAATGGAAAAATATTTCCGATTTATTTACCAAAGGGCATTTGCTGCAGCGCAGATGAGAATCAAATATTTGTTTAGTTATTCAAAAGAAGAATTTTACCATCAGCTTGTAAAGAAACATCCTGAATTTGTACAAAGAATCCCTCAATATCTGATTGCTTCATTTTTAGGATTCACTCCTGAATATTTAAGTGAAATCAGAACAAAGAGAATTTCTTAAACCAGTTTAAGTTTTTTCTGCTTTTTGTTTATGACCTTTGTCCTGTTAAATTATTAAAAATAACAAATGGAAAAAAGAGTAAATATTATGGAGACCGAACCGCAGGCGTTCAAAGCAATGTATGCACTGGAAGGTTATTTGGCAAATATCAAACTTACCAAAACACAAAAAGAACTACTGAAAATAAGAGCTTCCCAAATCAACGGCTGTGCTTTTTGTATAGATATGCATACAAAAGACGCGCTTAAAAACGGAGAAACGAATCAGCGTATTTTTTTACTGAACGCATGGCGTGAAACCGGTTTATTTACCGATGAGGAAAAAGCGATTTTAGCAATTACAGAAGAAATTACCCTGATTCACCAACACGGGTTGTCAGACGAAACCTATGCACAGGCAGAAAGATTTTTTGACAAAAATACAATCGCACAGATCATAATGGCTGTAGTTACAATCAATGCTTGGAATAGAATTTCAATCAGTACACAACTGGAGGTTGCTCAATAATTTATTTCCGGTTTAAAATCACATGGCTGGTGTTCTGTAAACATCAGCTTTTTTGTTTAAACTTATCAAGGGTCGGTTTTAAAGGGACATCCCTGGTTAAAAGGTGAGCCATAAATCGTTGGGCACCCGTCTTGACTATCGGGAACTCCATCCAGATCAGAATCTGTAGATTTTATCTCGTTATAATTCAGGGATAACTTCTGTTCGGTATTCGGGCAGCCTAAGTTGAAGAGAGAGCCCGGTTCATTCGGGCAATTATCACGATAATCGTACACGCCATCTAAATCTGAATCTATAAAATTATTGCTGATCAATACTGTCTGCTGACCGCATGATATGAAAAGAATTGATAATAATATAAAACAGGTTTTCATTTTTAGATGTTAGTCAGTGGTTTTCACAAATTTAGTTCAAAGTTTTAAAAATAACCCTTCTATTTTCGAAATTTTTCTGGTTGTCACAAACTTCCTGCGGACGGCATTCGGGATGGCGAAGTTCAGTATCCCCTTTTCCGATCAATTGCATTTGTTCATTTTTTACCCCTTTTTGGCGTAAATAATTGGCCACGGATTTTGCTCTGTTCATCGATAAGTTCAAATTATATTCAGGTGTTCCCGCTGCATCGGTATGTCCTTCCACTACATATTTTTGTTGAGGTTCAGAAGAAATAATGGATGCTGCCGTATTCAGCTTATCATAAAATTCAGGTTTTATTTCATACGAATCAAAATCGAATTCAATTCCTTCCAACATCCTGTTAATTTCAGAAGTGATTTTTTCCTGTTTGGTTTTGGGACAGCCTTTTCTGCTTATCATCCCTCTGTCATAAGGACATTCATCAATAGTGTTAGGTACTTTATCGAAATCAGAATCATAATCGTTTTGAAATACAACTTGATTTTGAGGATTGTCGTACAAAGAATATTTTCTTCCTTTTGTGTCTGAATTATTGCTGTAAGTTTCTTCCACAAAAGATGTATAAGGCGTAGCGATGTTCAGCTCCTCTCCTATTTTTATGATTTGATTTCTATATTTTCCATCTTTTAAGCAACGTTCTCCGCAACGCTCTTCTTCCTGAAGTAAAAATTCTATCTTCTCTTTTGCCCAAAGGTATTTGAGTATTTTCAGATCATCATTGTTATCAATATTTGGCAGTGAAAATTCTTCCCGGTAATTTTCTTCGCCATTGATTCCTGTCAGAATTAATTTCGGGTCCCGTATTCCGCTGCATTCTTTACTTACAAAGCTTGATGATTCACTTGATAAAAATCCGTTAAATTGATTGGGATAAGTCTCACTTAAATTTAAATTTTTAGACTGAACCTGAATGTACCGTAAAAGCGGGGTGCGAATGGTATTGAAAAATTTATCCATTTCTCTTTGCGCATCTATCTGATCAGTGATCAAAACGGATTCGGTTCCTGATATTTGAGCAATTTGCTGTATGGTTTTCCGATCCACATCATAACCAATTCCAAAGCAGAAATACTGGGCATCTTTCAGGTTTTGTTTCAGATCAAAATAAAGGCTTTTGTCTTCATTTAATTTTCCGTCGGTTATCAAAACCACAACCCGGTTATAAGCTTTTTCCGGAGGATAGGAATAGACTTTTTTCAGCGCATCGGTTAATTTGGTTTTTCCGGTTCCTTTTTGATTATTGATCATTTGAATTGCCAAATCAATATTTTCCGGAGTCGCGTAAACAGATTCTTTTGAATAGAAATCACTGCTTCCGGCAAAAAATAATACATTAAATTTTTCTTCCGGCTTTAAATCATGTAAAATCCGGTTTACCAGTTCTTTTGATGTCTCAATAGGAAAACCCTGCATAGAACCCGAAATATCCATCACAAAAACATATTCCCGCGGAGCAATGTCTTCTGGTTTTATAATTTTCGGAGGTTCAACAACACCCAAAATATAACGGCATCCTTTTTCTTCATAAACCAGCATTCCCGCATCTGCTGAATTGCCTTTTGCATGGTAGCTTAACCGGATCGGGCTGCTCCATTCATTTCCTTTATAAGAAAAGGTTTGGTATTTCTCCGAAATCTTTTTGATTTGGGTTTTGTGTGAGTTCAATTCGGACTGATAAATCGGTGTAGGGCTTATCAGATTGACCTGAAATTCAAATTCTTTCAAATTTAATTCGTAAGAAGAATGAATGAAAGAAGGAATCTCGAGGTTTTTTAAATCTTGATTTTCAGTCAGATTCTGAGTGTATTTTACCACAACCTTTATTTCCTGATTTCCGGGAATCGACGGGATATTCAACCGTATAAAATTAGAATCATCCTGATGCCTGAGTGTGATTCTTTTCCCTTTTTTATTTTCTGCTAACACCTGTTTGCGGATATTATCCATATTTCGGACATCCATAGACAAAATCCTGTCAGGCAGATAAACCGTCAATTCATACAGAGAAGACTCTAAATTAACAGGATAAAGATAATAGCCGCTTGTTTTAGTATTGTTTTCAATTTGAAAAGACTGATACAAATGTATGTCTGCTACCTTTCCCACTACATTGGTTTCCAGTGCTTGGAAATTCAGGCGAATTTTACCGGATTCCAGCTCAAAATGAGGAATTTCATCTAGTTGTGAAATCCCTATTGAGCAATAGAAAATTAATATGAGTGATAGAATTCTCTGCATATCATTGAAATCGCTAAGCAATTTACACAAATTCGCTTAGACGGGATTCATTTAACTTCATTCAAAAGAAAAAATGTTTTTACATTTGAACCTTAATTTAAGGTTATGAAACAGGATTCCATTGAAACCTGTGAGAACATCAAATTAAAAAATACGCAGATGAAGTTTGAATTCAAAGAAGTGGAACGCATTTCCGAAATTTCTGCCAAAGATTTCCAAAAGCATTATGTCAAACCTCAAAAACCGGTTGTAATCGAAAAAATTACACAAGATTGGCCGGCCTTTGAAAAATGGAATTTCGAATACATGAAACAAGTTGCAGGCGATAAAATTGTTCCTTTATACAACAATGACCCCGTTGACTACTCTAAAAAAGTCAACGAACCTACTGCCAGGATGAAAATGAGCGAATATGTAGATTTGCTTCACAAAGAGCCTACTGACCTGAGGATCTTTCTTTACAATCTTATGAAACAGGTTCCCGAGCTTCAGGATGATTATAAAATTCCTGAATTGGGACTGAATCTTTTCAAAAGTTTGCCCATGTTATTCTTTGGCGGTCAGGATTCCCGTGTTTTTATGCATTATGACATTGATTTGGCAAATATTCTTCACTTTCATTTTGTGGGAAAAAAACGATGTATGATTGTCTCTCCTGAACAATCCAGATATATGTATAAAATTCCTTATTCAGTAATTTGCAGAGAAGACATCGACTTCGATAATCCTGATTTTGAAAAATGGCCTGCATTGAAAAATGTAAAACCAATGGTTGCAGACCTGTCACATGGCGAAATGCTTTATATGCCGGAAGGCTGGTGGCACTATATGAAATACCTCACTCCCGGATTTTCTATGAGCTTACGTTCTCTGGCACATAAACCAAAGAATTTCTCCGAAGCTTTTTACAACATCTTCCTCATGAGAAATTTTGACAATGTAATGCGTAAATGGAAAGGTCAAAACTGGATTGAATGGAAAAATGAACAAGCCGTTTACAAAACCAATCGTCTGATTGCATAATTCTTTTTTGGTACTCCAATTTTGAATTAGTAATTTTGAAGAAAGCTGAAAATTATGGCAAAACTAATCAAAGTACATCCGGAAAATCCACACGAAAGAGCGATTGAACAAATTGTTGAAGTGCTAAGGAACGGTGGGTTGATTATTTATCCTTCAGATACGGTTTATGGTTTAGGCTGTGATATTACCAATATGAAAGCCATGGAGAAACTGGCAAAGCTAAAAGGAATTAAACTCGAAAAATCACAATTTTCTTTTGTTTGTAATGATTTGAGCCATTTATCTCAATACACAAAACCTATTTCAAATACCAATTTTAAATTATTAAGGAGAGCTTTGCCCGGACCTTTCACTTTTGTGTTGGAAGCTTCCAACAATTTACCAAATAGTTATAAAAACAGAAAAACAGTCGGAATCCGGGTTCCCGATCATTTGATACCTCAAATGATTGTCTCAAAATTGGGAAATCCAATTGCATCTACTTCAATCCGGGATGAAGATGAAATCTTAGAATACACCACCGACCCCGAATTGATCGCCGAAAAATTTGATAAACTTGTTGATTTGGTTGTAGACAGTGGATACGGAGATAATCATGCTTCTACAATCGTTGATATATCGGACGGTGAAATTACTGTTTTGAGAGAAGGAAAAGGAGACATTAATGAGTTCTTGTAAAATGGTCAATTATTAATTGTTAGTGATTAATTATGGGAAATGTGATTAAGACCAAAAGTTTTGCTTTCGCCATACGAATTGTAAAACTCTATCAATTGTTATCTGAATCTAAAAAAGAATTTATAATTTCTAAACACTTTTTAAGAAGTGGGACAACGTCGGTGCAATGGTGAGAGAAGCAGAGCATGGTGAAAGTAAAATGGATTTCAAACATAAAATGTCAATTTCACAGAAAGAAATTAATGAAAGTATACATTGACTTGAGCTTTGAAATGAAACAAATCATTTGAGCAATGAAAAATTTCAAAGTTTAAATTCAGATGCCATAGAAATAATCAAACTTTTGATAAATATTATCAAAACCACTAAAATTAACATTAATAATTAACCATTGTCAATTAATAATTATGAAAATATTACTTTCTCCCGCAAAATTAATGGCCTTGGAAACCGATGGCGTATGGGGTAAATCCACTACACCTAAATT
>CAZKOC010000077.1:0-1284 GCA_964554275.1 uncultured Weeksellaceae bacterium | reverse complement strand
TGACCGATTTCGTTAATTCCAAAATGAAAAAGAATGAACCTTTACTCAATCTTGCCAGTTCAGAGTATGCAAAAGTGCTTGATAACAAAAAATTAAAATCTCCTAAAATTGATGTGGAATTTTACGATTTCAAAAATGGTGAATTGAAACAAATCATGGTCTTTTTCAAACAGGCGCGTGGCGCAATGGCAAGATATTGTGCGGAAAACAATATTTCTACGGTTGATGAAGTCAAAAATTTCAATTACAATAATTATACTTTTGATGCTAAATTATCTACCGACCAGAAACTGGTTTTTATGAGGTAACGTTTACACTAATCCTTAAGCAATTCTGAAATTTCCTTAAATCCCTGCATTTCCGCCTGTTGCAAAGCAGTCATTCCGCGATTGTCTTTTAGGTTTTTGTCGGAACCGTTTTCCAAAAGTAATTTCACCAGATTAGGCTTATTAAACATCGCTGCAAAAAACAAAGCGGTTCCACCTGTAGAATTGGTTTCATTTACATTCGCACCAGCTTTTACTAATTTCCCGGCAATCAGCTCGTGTCCTTTGAAACAAACACCCATCAACGCTGTATTTCCGGAGCCATCTTTTTCATCCAAATCAGGTTTTAGAGATAAAAGATAGTCTGTAATTTCTTCAAAACCGTAATATGAAGCTAACAGCAAAGGAGTTGAACCCCTCTGGTCCTTCATATTCAGAAGAGATTTGTCGCTTTCCAGTATTTCTTTTACTGAATTCAAATCTTCGCTTCGGATGGCATAAAATAATTTTTCTGACATTTTTTAATTATTTTGATTGATAAAGCTACAAAAATTAGATAAAAGAATCGGGTTGTTTTAATCCTGAACAAACCATTCCTTTCCATTAACTTTGCCAAATGGAATTAGATCCGATTTATAAAAGATTGCAGATTCAGGATATGAATCAAATGCAGAAATCAACTTATCAGATTTCTGAAAATGAACAAGATGTAATTTTACTTTCACCTACGGGTTCAGGAAAAACACTTGCATTTTTGTTTCCGATCCTTAGAAATTTACAGGAAAATGTTGACGGAGTTCAGGCGATGATTTTGGTTCCGGCAAGAGAATTGGCTTTGCAAATTGAGCAGGTATTCAAATCTATGGGAACCGATTTCAAGGTTTCGGTCTGCTACGGCGGACACGATAAAAAAATAGAAGTAAACAACCTCATAGAAGCCCCTGCCCTATTGATCGGAACTCCGGGAAGAATTGCCTATCATTTGAAAAATGGGAATTTCGATCCGATAACAATTCAG
>CAZKOC010000076.1:0-8860 GCA_964554275.1 uncultured Weeksellaceae bacterium | reverse complement strand
CATATACCAAAGACCCTGTCAGCGGAGACCTTGAAATCATGGAGGAGAACCACTACTACCCGTTCGGGCTCAAACACTCCGTGTACGCAACAGGTCCAAAACAGAAGTACCAGCTCGTGGAGGAAGAAGAGAATATGGCAAGGCCCGGGTATGTATATAAAACGGAGTATAACTACCGTTACAACGGATTCGAATACCAGGACGAATTAGGTTTAGGTTGGTATGATTATATGGCGCGAAACTATGATCCGGCTATTGGTCGTTGGTTCAACATTGATCCATTGGCAGAAATGAGCAGAAAAACATCACCATATGTTTATGCGCTCAACAATCCTGTTTACTTTATCGATCCCGATGGAATGTTGGCAGAGAGTTTTGATCAGGATATGTCAATGGAAAGTGATTGGATTCCTAATGGAGATGGAACTTATACCGCTGAAAAAGGAGATAGTGCTGCTACATTAGCTAAGGATGCAGGTATATCTTATGAGAAAGCAAATGAATTAGTACAATCACAGTTAGGAGATAACTATGTAGGTGCAGATGGTGTTGAAAAATCTAATGTTCAAGAAGGAGATGTTGTGGGCGTACCTGAACAACAGGTAGAATCAATTAAAACCCAAATGGAAGTCTTTGCTCTTGAAATGGAAACTGCATTGACATTAAAAATAATGGAAAGCAATCAGTCAGAAATAAGTAAATTATCTAATAAGATAGACAATGAATTAGAACCTAATGTGAAAACCACAAGGGATGCAAGTACTTCTGCATCATCAGATGGCATTGAAGCAGGAGGTAAAGGAGCTGCTATATCAATATCAATATTTACATCTTCAAAGGAGGGGAGTAAATTGACCGAAGCAAGGCAAACAAGAGATAGCCTTAAAAATGTGAATACTAAATTGGGAAAGAAAGTAATATCAAATACATTCAAAATTATTGAGAAGAAGAGCAAATAATATTAAAAATTGCTTCACTAAAAACTATAAATTAAATACAAGTTAATGGATATTAAAAAAGTTCTACTAGCGATTTTTCTTTCTGTTCTGAATTATGCAATAACATTTTTATTAGGTTACTTTTTTTCCTATCTATTATATTATAGATTGTCGGAAACAGGTTTTATTTATATACTTTCCATTGTCTATTTTTTCAATTTGCTTATTGTTTTAGCGGAATGGTGGATTATAAAAAGGTATTTTATTAAAGAATCGGAAATATCACAAGTAACAAATAATAAAGTATTAAGAAATATTTTTATTGTCTTACTTCCAGCTTTTTTATTTACTGGATATAGATTATATATAGGTAATCTTGCCAGTTTTAACATAGATACTGATAAAATAATCAATCATATAATTGTGTATGTATTGCTTATACCTGTTATTGAAGAAATCATTTATAGGGATGTGCTATTTAAAATACTTATAAAAACAAAAATTAAAATTGTTTTAGTAGCGATAATAATTTCTTTTTTATTTATGCTTACTCACATAGACCCATATAAATTTGATTTATTATACTTAATATATGCTTTTATTGTGGGGATGGGATTATTTTTTGTCAGATTAAAGAACGGATTATTTTTTAGTATTCTTACGCATTCTTTAATTAATTTGATTATACTTTTATTCTATTTGATAAATTAACCAAAGTATCACACTGAAAAAAATGACAATCTCCCCCGCTGCCGCCCGATTGCATCGGGTGGGTTATCTGAAAAATGCCAACGGCAATATGACCGGCGACCTGAACAAGGGGATAGAGCTGATCGATTACAATTACCTGAACCTGCCTGTCTATATATCATTTGCAAATGGAAACGCGATTGAATACCTTTACAATGCCGCAGGGCAGAAAGTGCAAAAGAAAGTGTATGATATGACAGCTCCACCCGACGGTCTGATCACCGATGTGGAATACCTCGACGGGTTTCAGTACGCGGGAGGGAGGTAATGTATCACATTTGTTGATATGAATATTTAAAAGAGAAATAAAATTGATTTTCAGTAATTTAGAAAATATGATAACAGAAAAAAGAAACAATCTTAGGGTTGTTTCTTCCGGTTTTATTTCTTTAAATCTTCTGAAAACGGATTTTTCTTTTCAGGGTGTTTCAAATGTGTTGATGAGAAATTTCTTCCCCACAGCGGAAGGTTACGTGAAGGTAACGGCTATGGCAGATTCAAAATTTGGAAAACAAGCATTTTCTTTTAAATCTAAGAAAAGTGTCCAGTTTGGAGGCGATAGAGCAGCAGGAGAAATGTGGAGTCAACTTAAAGATCCTTTTATCCAGCTTATATTGATACATGGAAAGTAGCAATGAATGAACTAACTTGGCTAGTACGGAGCACGACAGTATATACTACAGTGGGAGTTAATTCTGAAGGAAAAATTACAATGCAGCAGAGCTTTTCTGATGTTTTTGATTTAAGACCGTCTGCGGGAAGAAGTGATGCGTATAATAAAACCACAACTATTTTTGGTTTTCTTTATCATGATGTATTAGGAGGAAATGATAAGATGAGAGTAAATGCTTCTTGGAAAAAGACATATTAAAATAAATAATGATGAAACTATATTATTTTTTATTAATCAGTTTATTTATTTCTTCTTGTAATCTCATTCAAAATAATGATAAGTTAAATCAATCAGATTTAATTTATTTGGAAAACTTAGGTTTGCTTACAAAAGGGGAAAATGTTATTTGGTTTGACTCTCAATTAGATAAAAAAACAAGTGGAAATTTCCTTACAAATAAAAGAATTGCTTCTTATTGGATAGATAAATATGACAAAAATAAATCATTTAAACATTTTTTAATGTTAGAAGATATTGATTCATTATTATTAAAGGATTTGTCAAAGTCTACAAGCCACTCTTCTTATATTGAAATATATTCAAAAGGAAAAAATATTAAGGTTTACATTGATAAGGATTCAACGGTATTAAGTAATTATTTTAATAAGGTTAGAGGTGCAATAAAATAGTGGTAAACGTATCAGAAGTGTGGTACTGTACCAGATGTGTTGATGGAAGAAGCCCAGGAACAAGGTTTGCGAATGCTTTATTCTAAAATAAAAAAGGAGAATGAGCAACTATTACGCATTCGGGCTCAAGCATCAAAAATACAGTGCTGATGCGCAAGGAATCTTCCCCAAAGACAATGAATCAGGAAAAGCGGTAGATGACCCGAACATAAACCCCGAACGGGTTTTTCCGTTTAGTATAAATGACTAAATGAAAGAAATAGAGTATAGGTTTATTTGTGTTTTATTTATTGTGCAGCTTTCAAAACTTTTTTTACTTTAGTACGGACAAAACCAAATGCCAATGAGCACAAAAATGGTTGCCGGTAGCGAGGAATGGGTTTCTCTCCCGGGATTAGGATTGCCAAAAATAAAAGTACGTGTAGATAGTGGCGCCAAGACTTCGGCTTTACACGCGGTAAACATTACCCCGTTTCAAAGAAATGGAGAAACCTGGGTTTCCTTTGATGTTTTTCCTATCCAGTTTGACGGGAAAAGACTGGTACATTGCGAAGCACAGGTGGTGGATATGAGAACCATTAAAAGCTCTACCGGAAATCGCGAAATGCGTTACGTCATAAAGACCTCGGTAAAGCTGAACGAAGAAGCCTGGGATATAGAGATATCCCTTACAAACCGTGATTCCATGGGATACAGGATGTTGCTCGGCCGCGAAGCAATGCGTGGAAAGATGTTGGTGGATCCGGAAAGTAGTTTTATGTTTGGAGAACTTGATAAAGACTCGGTTGAAAAACTATACAGCAGAAGCAGGGAAGATATAGAAGGGCTCAAAATCGGGATATTGGCAAGTAATCCTGAACTGTACAGCAACCAAAGGATCATAGAAGCAGGAGAGCAGTTGGGGCATCAGATAGAGTTTTTTAACATCAAACAATGCTATATTAAATTAGACGCGAAAACTCCCGAAGTGCATTACAGAGGGGGGCGGGTATTGAATGAATTGGACGCGGTGATCCCGAGGATACGTCCGAGCATGACTTATTATGGCTGTGCTTTGACCCGGCAATTCGAATCATTGGGTATTTATACACTCAATACTTCCGCGGCGATTACCCATTCCAGAGATAAGTTATATTCGTTACAATTATTGCTGAACAACGGATTGGACATTCCCATTACAGGATTTGCAAATTCCCCGTTAGATACAAATGATCTGATTAAAATGGTGGGAGGATCTCCGTTGATTGTGAAACTTCTGGAAGGAACACAAGGAAAAGGAGTGGTTCTGGCAGAAACCAAGAAAGCGGCGGAATCGGTAATCAATGCTTTTAAAAGTCTGAACGCGAATATTCTCGTTCAGGAGTTCATCAAAGAAGCAAACGGAAAAGATTTAAGGTGTTTTGTAATTGATGGTAAGGTGGTCGCGGCCATGCAGCGTGAAGCACCTCCGGGTGAATTCCGTGCGAATATACATTTGGGCGGTACAGGCTCGGTGGTAAGAATTACCAAAGAAGAAAAACGGCTTGCCATAAAAGCCGCGAAAGCAATGGGGCTTGATGTTGCGGGAGTGGATATGATACGCTCGGCAAAAGGGCCTTTGTTGCTGGAAGTGAATTCTTCTCCAGGATTGGAAGGGATCGAGGGTGCAACCGGAAAAGATATTGCACGTGATATGATCAAAGCTATCGAACGGAACGTCGCCAAAAAATATACCCAGAAAATAGTGAAATCGAAATAAACATCAAAAGTTCAGATTTCTCCTTTGTTGAATTACCCGGATGATTTTTTGCATTGGCCTCGCGCCGAACCACTTCGTTAGGTTTCCGGCAAAGGAGGAATCTGATTTATAATAATAGCTCCTTTACAAAGACTTGAAATTAATTTTCATTTTCATCGGCTGGCCTTCCGCAGTTATGTTCATGTTGATGGTTCCGTCTTTTGTGAATCCGTTGCTACGGGCAAGTTTATAGTTTCCTGAAAAATCCCCCACGGCAGTTCCTTCACTGTCAATTGTACCTTTTGTTCCGATGATTATATCATCAACAGTGATTTTGTCCACGGTCATGGTCATTTTCATGGTTCCCACACCCTGGATCGGGCGTTCATCGGTCCATGAATCACCTACACCTACAGGTTGTTCAGGTAACGGAAGGGAAATGGAACCCATATCCATTTGTTGATTATTTGCTACGCCGGGTAATTGGAATTCTGTTATTTTTCCACGTTCATTCATTTTCATAGTCATAGGTTTTTCAAACAAAGCCTTCATCTGTTCGTGCATAATTGCCCCCATGCCCGTCTGCTCTTTGGCATTGGAATCATAACTCATTTCCATTCCGCCGGCATTCATATCCATTTTTATGGAATTATATTTCACCTCATATGTATAGACTGATTCGGCAAAATCAGTAACCCTCATATCCATTGCCATGCTCATGTTCATAGAAAGTGCCTGCGCTTCTTCAGAAGACATATCCATGGTCATAAGCGTTTTTTGGGTATCGCCCACTTTTGGTTTTAATCTTATGAGTACTTTGCCGCCTTCTGCACTTTCGATAGATTGTTCCGCGACTCCCCCTTCGGGTGTTGTGCTACAACTTGTATTGAAGAAAAGTGTAAAAACAGAAAGAATTAAAAGAGATTTTTTCATGCGAATATTTTTTGATAAAGCCAAGATACAATAAAAAATAAAGCCCTGACATCGTTCAGGGCTTTATTTGAACTTAAGGATAATGTTATTTAATTATTAAAATAAATGCCGTTTGGCAA
Organism: uncultured Weeksellaceae bacterium; assembly: GCA_964554275.1. Classification (GTDB taxonomy): domain Bacteria; phylum Bacteroidota; class Bacteroidia; order Flavobacteriales; family Weeksellaceae; genus Moheibacter. The sequence continues at coordinate 3,101 of CAZKOC010000076.1, read as the reverse complement.
AGCACCCACAGTTAAGGTACTTTCCAAAGTACCTGTGGAGTTATAAACCAATACCTTTCCGTCGGATATAAAATCACCCGCATCGGCTACATAAATTTTTCCGTTTTCAACTTCAAATCCGTAAACACCGTAAACACCTTGTTCGCCTGTAGAGAATACGGGGGAGTTCGGAAGTGATGTAAGGCTCAGGTTGGCCGTATAGATGCTGTTGTCAATTGTATAATATAATTTTCCGGCATCTTCTGTCAATTGCGAAGGATGCTGTGTTGCCGGGAATTCGAGTGTAGAAGTTACATTGTTGCTGCTTGTGTTGATCAAAACCAGCTTCCCTGAAGTCTCTTCACCTGTCCAGGCAGCTTTTCCAGCGCATAAAACATACAAAGTTCCGTTTTCCTCTACCAAGGAATTAGGAACGTCACCTACTGAGATGGATGCCACAACATTATTGTTTGAAGTATTAATTACCGAAACGGAATTACCGTAACCATAACCTCCGGCGTGGGCAACATAGAGCTTTCCGTTTTCTTCTTCCATTCTTTCAGGCCCTTCGGCAACGGAAATTGCAGATGACACATTTAAGGTTGAAAGGTTTATAACGGCAATGAAGTCATCATTTGGGTTGGAGGGATCACCCCAGTTGGAAACATAACCTTTTCCGTTTTCAATTTCCATATAACGGGGATTCATCAGTCCGGAAGAAATTGTCCCGATTCTTTGAAAAGTGTAGCGGTTTACTACCTCTATAGTGTTCGAACCGTTTACCACTATATAGGCTCTGTCTTCATCCAAAGTCATACTTTGTGCCGTATCACCCAATCCGGTTCCGTTGACAGCGTTAAAAATATTGTTTTGAACCGTTCCGTCATTTCCGATAAAAGAAACGGAAGCATTTGACCCGCCGAAATTTCCCTCATTTAAAACAAAATAACCGTTTACGTAATCTCCTTGAGGTTCTACAATGCCCGGGCCGTCATCGTCATTGTTACAAGATGTTGCAAATAACGAGAGCGACACGGCTGCTCCTAAAAATAGTTTGTTCCAATTTTTCATCATTATAAATATTTAATTGTTTTTATGTTAGAATTTTAAATTTATATACACATTAAAGTTTCTTCCGGGCATTGGTCTGTTCAGGGTACTTTGGTAATTTTCATTCAGAATATTTAAGAACTGAAATCCGATTTTATATTGTTGATTTTTCCCTAAGCCATAATCTAGCCCCAAGTTTGAAACCGTATAAGAATCAAGTTTGTTTTTATTATCTGAATCAATGAACACAGCACCGTTGAAAAGGAACTGATAATATGCAGAAATCCTTTTCCGGGAATAACCCAATGAAGCGGTCGATTTGTGAAACGGTACGTAAATCAGCTGTTTGTCTGTTTCCTCATTTTCGGAAACGGTATAAGCATAGGTTCCCGTTAATTCAAAATGATGATTTTGAAATGATTTTTTGTAATTCAGAATAGATTCTAAACCGTAAATTTTTACCCTATGGGTGTTTTCCGGTTTCCATAAACCTCCACTACTCTGCGGAACCCAACGCAACAAATCTTTGACGGAATTATAATATGCGGTAACCGAAAATGAGAAGTTTTTGAAATGAAACTGATTCCTGATTTCTGCCTGGTCGGAAGTCTCCGGCTTTAAATCCGGATATTCGTTTCCCTCCCAATATAAGTCGTTGAAAGTAGGGATCCGGAAATTTTTCGAGGCATTCAAAGAGATGTAGTAAAAACCTGCAGCATCATACTTCAGGCCGAAAGAATACAAAAAAGGACTTTCATAGTTGTTTGTGATTTCTTTTCTTAAAGTAAGTTCATACAATAATCTTGAATTGATTTTATGTTTCATCAATAAACTTCCGGAACCGATCTGACGTTTTTCCGAACCTATTTTTGAGCCAGTTCCCTCATTTTGCGTAAAATCAAAGACAGTATTTAAAAATAGGTTTGAATTTAAAGTAAATCCCAAATCGTATTTGACAATCCAACTGTTGACTTTTCCAAATTCAAAATTTTCCGAATTCAAAGTTGCATAGTATCTGTATTCTTCTCCTATATAAGCCAAACGCAGTTTTGAAATAAATTTCCCGTAAAATCCGCTCCATTCAACCAAACTACGGGTATTATAATCGTGGTATTTGGTTCTGGTTGCGCCGGGCGTGGGAACAGAAAAGTGACGTTCGCCGTCGTAAAGATTCCCATAGAGCTTCAGGATATTTTTTCGGTTGAATTTATATCCTGCGGAAACGCTTAGGGAGTTGTTATAATACTGTCCATTGATGTTTTTTCGTTCTGTGCCAATGAATTCGTAATCATTGTCGGAACCATTCCGGGAAAATCCCACATTCAGGCTTAACTGTTTGTCGGAATATTTTGAATTGAAATTTAATCCGTAAGAATTAAAGCTGCCATAATTGAGTAAAATCTGATTGGAAAAGTCTCTTTTGAAACTCAAATCGTTGTTCAGGTGAATGCTTCCTCCAATAGCGCTGCTCCCGTAGGCGACGCTTCCTCCGCCTGATTTTATGGCAATGTTGTCAAATCCTCTGATACTGATTGTGTTGAAATCCGTCTGCCCTAAAGTTTGCGAATTGATGTTTATCCCGTTCCAGATTACCGCGGTTTGCTGAGCGGTTGTTCCACGAAATGAAGGGGAAGATACCATCCCCAATCCGTTTTCCTTGAAATAAATTACAGAATTATAGTTCAGCATTGAAGTAAGCGAGTGTTGATTTTTGTCCAACACTGAATCAGAAAGGAAAAGGACTGACTGCGTTTCTGTAAAGCGCAGAAGATAAGGGTCAGAAAGGGTCACTTCTTTCAGTTCAATTGTATCTGACTGTGCAAATGAGTGTTGTGTCCACAACAAAACACACGTAAAAATGAAAATATTTCTCATAGTATAATCTGCCTTTCCTCCGAAAGCAAAAATTATTTTTTTAATTTTTAAGGTTTCAAAAATTTCGCATTTTTGAACCTTCAGAATTGGCAGGTTTCCTGACTTGTTCTGCTTTTTTCCTTCCCATCCCGATTTATCGGGACAGTGGATTGTAGAAAAGCAACCAAATGAACTTACAGTTGCGGGGACAGCTCCGG
>CAZKOC010000075.1:0-8896 GCA_964554275.1 uncultured Weeksellaceae bacterium | reverse complement strand
GCCCTAAATGGTCGGGCATCAAAACAGAGGATATGTCTATATACACATATAGGCAAACAAGCAAAAAAAGAACAGCACCGAGGATGCTGTTCTTTTAGATGAGAAAAAAATGAGGAATTTATCTAATGATTGCCTTTCAATTTGAGTAAAAAATATAATCCGTTATTTTGAAGCTCCCTTTTTTCTTCTTTGTATTCTAACAATGTCATTCCTCCCGTCAAACCTAAAGAGCTTAATAAAGCGTAATGTATTGGCATACTTGCAACTACTGTTCCTATTAACGGGATATAGGTTTTGGGATTTTGCATTTTTTCAATGAACTTCCTAAATGTTTTACTATTCAGGTTTTTCATTTTGCTTTCTAAATCAATAAGAGGCTTTTGTATTTCACTAAAGAAAATGCTTTGATATTCGTTGTCTTTTAAATCAATATTGTAAAGCTGTTTGTTTTTAACTTCGATGGTATTTATTGTTTGATAAAATAATCCCAATTCATCTTTTAATTTTAGTTTAAGTTCTAATAGGTCATCAAAACTTAAAATATCCGGATTCGGTAAACTGATTTTTAAAGCGTCAAGTGCTAATGACTTTGTGTAACCTTGAGTTCTTAAATTGTTGTTTGATTTGGCTGATTGTTGAATAAATGCGGAAAAGAGAGTATTTAAATTGTTACTACTGCTTATGCAAGTTTTTCCCTCTATCAAAAGTTTTAGAAACCACTTTAATTTAAAAGAATAATACCACCATATTAAATCCACCTCAACAGGCTTTCCCCACTCAAAATCCCACATATTTTTCATTATGTCATAAACCTCTTCAGTAACTATTTTACCGTCTTTCTCGGTCGGGTGATTTGGAAATATTAAGTTATGATTTGCATTAACTATTTCACTTATTTTACTTGCAAGCCCTTTTTCAAATTCGTCTTCCTTGTTTTCATTTCTTTCAGTTATTGTAATTATATTTTCATCAATAAGAACCTTATAATCAGTTGTAAACCTATTAGGAATAAACTGAAAATCTTCTACTCCATCAAACTCAAATTTTCCATTTGCTTTGCTAAACTTTGGAGCATAAACAGCATCATTAACAATGTTTATCTTGTCATAATATAGCGCAAGCAACTTTATTTCATTTTCGGATTTTGGTGTAATATCTGAATTGTAGTAAATCTCTCTCATTTAAAAACTCTTTTAGAATGTATGTTGACATTCAACCTCTGATATACTCACATTATTTTTTGCTAAGAAACTTAAATATATTATTGATATTAACTCCAATACCTGCAATATTAGGTTCAAGAATTATTGTGTCATTTAATATTTTCCCAATTCCCCCTTTCAATTCTTTTTTCACTTTAAAATCCTTAATTTCCTTTTTATCTTTAATGTCTTGAAAAACTTTTTCAATAAGTTTGATAACATCTTGTGGAGCTTTACAAACATTTGCAATTTCTATAAAGACTAATTTGTCTTCCGGAATTTTGCCACCGATAGATTGTTTATCATTCCCCTCTAAAAAGTATTTGGGATGAATTGTTGTAATCATCAGTGCTGGAAGCAATTCTTTAGGGTCAATGCCATTTACGGCTTCCCAAGACATAAGCTCTGAATAAAAATGGCTTTCGGGAATGCCCTGAATAGCAACCGAGTTGTTTTCGGCGGCAAACTTTGCGATTTTGTCGAAACTGTCACGTAAAGTTTTACTTATTGGTTCATCCCAATTATAATAGTCAAGAATATATAAGTAATATTCCCTTTCTACATTTTCTGGAATGGCTGCGATTGTGCTAATTTTTAGTCCCATTATATCTATTGCCCTATTTAATTTATCTGTTCGCTTTTATACTTAGCTAAAATACAAAAAATGCTAATGCTGGAGGTGTGCCTTCCTTCTCTAAAAAAAGCAAGATGGTTTATAATTAGCTGTTATCTTCCTTATCCATATATTCCTCCAAATGATATTTCAACTGGTCTAAAAATAATGTCCGTGAACCAGCACGGGTTTTCATTCGATGGAAGCTGTTATGGATGTCATTTAGAGAAACACGAAATAATACCTGAAATACCATGCTTATTTTCCGAATGCCTATTTTCCCGTGTGCAATGGCTCCCGCCGCATAGAGTGCGTAAATCAATTCGATAAGGGCGTTCTTTGATTGTGTCCAAAACATATCTTTCGTTTCATCGTTTTGTAACAGAATATCCGGGTTTTGTTCGGGATTTATTTTTGTAGTCAGGTAATTATAGATGAGTTCGTTACCGATGATTTTTGCCACCTTATAATCGAAATAGGTCGAAAATTTCGGGTCAATCTCAAACACGAAGCTGTTCAGCCCATCATAGTAGTTAATGTTTCCCAACATAAAATACTGTTCGTCCCGGTCGGTTCTGCCGGAACGGTAGTACCTGTAAAAATCCGAATTGCAGATGTACTCCGTGTATTCCTGTTTCAGTTCTTTCAGTTGCAGGGCGAAATAACTTTGGTACAAATTTCCATTATTTGCGGGGCAGGCTGTTTCAATCCGAAATACCTTGTTGTAGTAAATAAGTTTGCCCAGGATATTAGGCTTTAGCTGTCTGAAAAAATGGATTTCATCATTTTTATCGGAAAATCCCTCCTTTATCACATCTTCTTTGACGGTACGCAGGAGTTCCTGAAGATAAAGCGTCATCTGATACGCCTCGTCAATAACGCTGGATGTTTCGGCAGAAAATTTTCTTTCCTGTTTTTGGATTTCCGAAACGATTTTGTGTAACGGATTCTTCATAGTTAAGATTTGCTTTCATTAAGGGTAAGATTACGAATACAAAGTTTATCTTTAACTATGAATTTGTTTCCCAAGTTAAACCCAAGTTGGGTAAGATTTTGTTATAGAAATAGCTTTTGCACTGCTGCAAAACATCAGACCTCATTTTCTTAGTTTTACTCCTTTTGAGGGTTTTGGGACTTGGGCGATGGTAGGTTTGTCATTTTTCGATGAGGCTGTATCTGTTTGATTTTTAATGTCTTTTAGCTGGTTTAACCGCCTCAAATCTTCTAATAACGAGTTCGAGTTTTGTACCAATAAGTTCACGGAAAGGGACAAAATGAAAATTTTCATTTTGTCCCTTTTGCTTTTCAGCAAATATCTAATTGCCAGATAGTTTCATATTTCTCATCTTCCTTTATAGTGAATAGTTTTCAAAGACCCTCATTTCATACATCGAACCATAATCTGTAATTGCCAGATATTTTAAATGACTTAAAATAAGTCTATTACAGAGACTTTTCGGGATAAAAGAACACATTTATGCCATAGTCCCATAGGGATGACCTCCTGGGACTCGAACCGCTTTAAATCATTAATAGACAATAAGTTTTATCGGAAAGTTCAGAGTGCCTTGAATATACATCGAACCGCTTAATCGTAATGATTGGCGGGTAAGTTTGTATTCTTAAGGATGAATTGACCTTTGTAAAACTCAATTGTGAAGTTGGCGAGGTCATATAAGAATGATAACGTATGCTGAACCAGCGAAGCTGAAGGCTGCATTCCTCTCCGTCGTTCTATTTCGATGATCAGCTTATATTCTGATGACAGTTCATCCAGTTCTACTAAATTGGGTTCATTAGTTACTGGCGTTTTTATGAAATGATTATAAATGATCTTTACACTATTTTCAAGCAAATTTCTAAAGCAGTTCTCATTCCATAATATCGGATTTCTAAACAGTAAAGCGATTAGCCGTCTTTTTTGATCAATGTTTGCGTTCTCGTATATGTAATCAAGGGAAGACAGTGCTTCTGACATTGCATCGAGTCTTCCTTCCCAAAGTTTTAGGGAAATAGAGGCATTGTCGATTTTACGTTTCAGCATTTCCGTTTTTGTCTGGCACTCATTTTTGAGTTGATAATATTCCGATGCATCAATATCCTTTGATAGAAGTAACGAACGTGCCGTGATCATGTGATCTTCTAACTCTTCAATCTTTTTGATAGTGCGATGCTGATTTATCATTGTTAAAAAAGAGGAAGCCTTGTAACTTTTTCTAAGAATTGATTGGAAAAATTTATTGTATTCAGCATTTGGTTTTAATGATTTTATCATGCTGATAAAGGAGTTATGCACTTTTTCTGTTCTTATCCTGAAGCCACAATTACAGTGATAATAAAAATACCAATTCGTTCTCCCTTTTGATCTACTGCCTGTCAGCTTTTGAAAACAGCGAGGGCAATAAAGAAATCCCCTGAAGGGTAACATTTCATTGGCAATTTCCTTACTTGTATCCGTTATTTTCCTGCTTTTGTTTTTAAGAATATTTTGTACTTTATCGAAAAGCAATGGCAAAATAATTTTTTCATGCTTGCCATTTGCCATCTGTAGTATGGCCTGTTTCTTATCTATGATGATTTTTCCACAGTAAACTGGATTTCTTAGCACCTGACAGAAGTTATTTAACGAGCAAACCAGACCCTTTTTTACAGCCATTCGGTGGATTTCACGGATACTGAATAATCCTAGACTAATCTGTTCAAATGCTTCCCGCATCAATGTCGCTTCAGGTTCTTTTATCGCGATATATTTTTCTCCAGTGGGCGATTGCGTGTTTCGATACCCGATAGGAGCACTTCCCATCCATCTACCCATCGCACGTGCTTTTTGCATCTTCTCCTTTACATTCAAGGAACGTATATCATTTTCTACTTCAGGCGTTACCAGGTAAATTGCCAGGATCATCTTGTTTTCCGGGATCATTATATCCAAAGGTTGTTCTATGGCTTGCGGAATGACATTAATGTCCTGCAGTTTTTTAATCATTAAGTAGGCTTCGGCTATATTTCTGCTAAATCTATCCCACTTAGTGAAAAAAATATAGTCAGGTCTATTGGCTTTATGGGCTTTGTAGCCTGTCAATAAAGATGACCACGTAGGACGTTTGAAATTTTTGGCAGGAGAAATCCTCAAAGTAAATATTTTGAACTTGGATACTATTTATCAGGCAATGTCGTCGCAATAGGTCTTCCTGATATTTTACCGAAAATCCTTTTTCAGCTTGCTCGTCTGTACTGACGCGAATGTATAAATCTGCCGTCTTCATTGTGCTATTTTTTGACGGCAATTAATTTAATCTTGGAATTACTGGACGTAGCTGTTATCCTATTATTAGCCAATCTAATTTTTGAGAAATTTTCTCATTTTTAATAAAAAACTGTATTTTTGAGGAAATTTCTCAAAATGCTAATAGAGTTTTCAGTAGCTAATTATTTGTCACTCAAGGATAAAACGACTTTAAGCCTTCTTTCTACCTCAATTAAAGAACATAAGGATAAGAACATATTTTCCACAGAAAGACATGATCTGCTGAAAGGGGCTGTGTTATATGGAGCCAATGCCAGTGGGAAAAGCAATTTTATCAAGGCAATGTCCACTATGCGGAGGCTTATTCTTTTCTCTTTTGAAAAATCTTCCACTGAGGAATTAGGAATCACTCCATTTCTTTTAAGCACCGAAACAGAAAACGCTCCTTCTTTATTTGAGGTAGTTTTCCTTATTGACAATATCCGTTATCGTTATGGATTTGAAGTGGACGATACGGCTGTACATGCCGAGTGGTTATACGAAGCAATCAAGCACTCAGAAAAGCCGCTATTTATTCGCGAAAAGGATGGAATTGAAGTAATGGAAAAATCTTTTCCTGAGGGAAAAGACTTGGAAGAAAGAACAAGAGATAACGCTCTTTTTTTGGCAGTCATTGATCAATTCAATGGGAAAACAGCAAAGAAGATCATGCAATGGTTTAGCAACTTTATTACAGTATCAGGGCTAAGTCATGAAGGTTATAAGGCCGTGACTTTTGGGCTGCTTGAGGACAAAAAAACCAGACCTCTTCTATTGGATTTTTATAAAAAGCTGGATTTAGGTTTTGATGATATTACAACGGATAAAAAGCCTTTCGATCCGAAGGAATTACCTGAAGATATTCCTGAAAGCTTGGTGAAACAACTCATAACAGACCTTCAAGATTCTTTCCGGATTGATATCAGAACCATCCACAAAAAGTATGATGCAAAGAATAAGGTTGCAGGGAATGTGGAGTTTGATATGCGAAGCCAGGAATCTTCCGGAACGAACAAGCTATTCAATATCTCAGGGCCTGTATTCGATGTATTGAATGATGGAGGAGTTTTAGTTATTGATGAACTGGATGCCAGTTTGCACCCTTTGCTGACACTTGCTATCACCAGATTATTCAATTCGGCTGAATTCAATCAAAAAAACGCCCAACTGATTTTTGCTACGCATGATACCAATCTTTTGAATTATGGAAATTATCGTAGGGACCAGATCTATTTTGTAGAGAAGAATAAATACGGTGCATCCGAAATGTACTCACTGGTTGAATACAAGGAAGAAGGCAAAACCATTCGAAAAGACCGTTCTTTTGAGAAAGACTATATCGAAGGTCGTTATGGAGCTATTCCTTTCATTGGAAATCTTTCAAATGTTGTAAAGGAATGGCAAGAAAGATAAAGATACCCAATGAACACCTCAAACGCTATGCAAGGCAGGAACAGAAGCGAAAGCAGGATGTTCGTACTAAGCGTATATATTACCTGATTATTTGCGAAGGAGAAGCTACAGAGCCTAACTATTTCGAAGGATTAAAACAGGATTTGCCTAAAGGTGTATTAACAGCTTGTCAGATAGATATTGAAGGAACTGGACGAAATACGCAATCGTTAGTTGATGAGGCTTTGCGCTTAAAGGCAGTGTATGAAAAAGATACATCCCGACCGGTTGATAAACTGTGGGTAGTATTTGACAAAGATAGTTTTGCTGCAAACGACTTTAATAATGCTATTGTCCGATGTGCTCAAAACACTCCGGTTGTTGGTTGTGCGTGGAGCAATGAAGCGTTTGAGTTATGGTATTTACTCCATTTTCATTACTATCAAAATGCAATGAGCCGGCAGCAATATCAGGGGTTGATAGAAGATAATCTTCGACCTTTTGTAGGTGAGGCGTACCGCTATGAAAAGAACAGCAAAGAGATGTATGCTTTATTAAAGGAACATGGCAGTATAGAAGATGCAATTCGCAATGCGGAAAGGCTTGCGGAAATTTATGGTGAAAGACAGGACTATGCAGAACATAATCCTTGTACGATGGTGTGGAGGTTGGTGGAGGAATTAATGAAATTGAATCAAAGCTAAAAATACTAATTATGAGTTTTCATGACCCAATACGACAATCCAAATATCTAAGGCAGACATTGTCCCAAGATAAAAAACCAGTTGGTTTTTTCATATCAGCCGGATGTCCATTAGCGGTAAATATGCCTGATGGTGAATGGCCGCTTATCCCTGATGTTGCTGGTTTAACTAAATATGTAGGTGATGAGTTAATTAAAGAAAAGACAATACCGGATGGGAAAGCAAAAAGTACTAGTGATGTCTATTCGTCACTTTTAAATGAAATCAAAAAAACTGGAAAGGAGAATTCAAATATTGAAGACATTTTGAGCTTTATTCGAGGAATGAAGCAAATATCCAAAGGAGCAACTGACATTAGAGGGTTTTCTGAGGATGACTTGCTTCGTATGGAGATTGATATTTGTAAAAAGATTGCGGAAAAACTAAAGGTTAATCTACCTGATAATCGAACACCGTATCATAAACTAGCTAAATGGATTAATAATATTGAAAGAGAAACTCCAATAGAAATTTTTACAACAAACTATGACTTGCTGTTAGAAGAAGCATTTGAAGATTTAGGAGTGCCGTATTTTGACGGATTTGTTGGCTCCAGACTGCCATTCTTTGATTTAAGAGCTGTAGAAGATGGGATGATTCCACAACATTGGACAAGAGTATGGAAAATTCATGGGTCAATTAATTGGTATTTAAAGAACGAAAAAAACGTTTATAGGTCTACAAGTTTAGATGAAAAAGACGCCTATATTATTCATCCCTCACACCTAAAATATGATCAGAGTAGGAAGATGCCTTATTTAGCATTAATTGATAGGCTGAATAAATTCCTTCGTCAAAATTCAGCCGTTTTGATAATGTCAGGATATTCATTTAATGATGCACATCTCAATGATACTATCCTTAATGCACTTAAGGCCAACCCTACTGCAATGGTTATCGCATTATTATACCAAACACTCACGTTCAAAGAAACAGACGATGACGGTGTTGAAAAAGTGTATGTAAGATATGAAGAGGCTTTAAAATTGGCCGAAAATAGACCTAACCTAAGTATATGGACTTATGATGAAGCAATAATTGGTGGTTTTAAAGCCAAATGGTATCCCTCAAAAAAAGAGTATGACTCAGAAGAGAATATTGGCAATGCTGTAAAATGTATTGTAGAACACAAGAAAGATGAACAGGGAAATGAAACGGAAGAAAAGAGTATCAAATATGAACTTCATTTAGGAGATTTTTCTGTCCTAGGAAACTTTTTGCAAGAATTAATTGGTAAGGAACAATTTAAACTGGAAGAAAATGGAAAGTAAATCTACTTTTCTTGGAACAATACAAGATGTTAATGGAACCTCAGTTAGTGTTTCATTGGCTAATGAAGCATTGTCTGGGCTTACATATGTAGATGGGGAAGGTTATAGAATTGGGCAAATTGGGAGTTTCGTTAAAATACCAATTGGGTATATAGAATTGTTTGGAATAGTAACGCAAGTAGGTGCAAGCGCTGTACCTGATAATCAAAAGGTAAACCAACCTAATGGAAATAGATGGCTAAGTATACAACTATTGGGAGAAGGGCAAAGGAATGGAAAGTTTGAGCGGGGACTATCACAATATCCAACTATTGGCGACGAAGTACATCTGGTTTCTGAATCTGATCTGAGAAAAATATACGGTCAGCCCGACAAGCCTTATTTTGTTA
>CAZKOC010000074.1:0-8961 GCA_964554275.1 uncultured Weeksellaceae bacterium | reverse complement strand
GGGCTTCAGGATATCTGGTAAAAGGTGAAAGTATGGAACGCATTATTTCGTCTATCAAGGAATGCCATAGTGGAGGTGCTCCTATGAGTTTTGGAATAGCAAACAGGGTACTTCGATTTTTCAGGGAAGATAACCGGCAAAAACCATATCTCGAAGAACTTACAAAAACCGAAAATGAGGTATTAGAAATGCTCTCAAAAGGAATGCTCTACAAAGAAATTGCCGACCAAAAAAGCGTGAGCCTGGACACTATCAAAAAGCAGGCGGGCAGTATCTACCGTAAACTTCATGTTTGCAACAAAACCGAAGCAATTAACAAATTAAATAATAATAAAATTTAAAATTATGCAAGAAAATGAATTAAACACTTTACAATGTGAGCAAGTTAAAAATTACATAAAGAATTTGATAGATGAAATTCCTTGTGAAAAAATTATTTCCTCAGAATCTTTTTCAAAAGGAATTCTTGTAAAGCCTATCACATATTTGCAAGCGTTAAACAATAGAATTGCCCTTCAGATATATTTTGGCAATGATTTTTCCTATAGTTTTTATGTGAAAAAAGCTCAAATGAATAAAATGATTGTTGAGAACGATAAACTTTACATGCATATCTTTTTTGTAAATGAAGTCATCACAGGGACTAATAAATTAAATATCGTATTTAGATTTTCCAATTTGTCTGATTTCAACGCTTCAATAAATTTAGGTTTAGATGAAATCGCATATTCTCTTCAAAATGGGAACGTTACTCAATTTAATAATACCTCACCCCAGTTTTCTGTTTTGAGAACACAGTTTCTTTCTGGGATTGGTCTACAAGCATCCAAACCTAATACTATACTTACTGAATATATTACTTATGAAATGGAAGAGTTAAAAAAATTTGGAGGATTTGAACATGATTTAGTTTTTGAATTGATGTGTACTACTGTAAATGGTCAAAATAGATTGGGTCTGCAAGTGTTTATAAATGATTCTAATAGGGTTCATCCTAATTTAACCAATATGGGCTACTATGATTTAGGAAATATAAGACCGATAACGTGATTTTAAGTTTTGCATACAATTTTGTGTTGTTATTTGTATTTATTAAGTCTACGGTATTAGCTGTTAAATACCCATTAAGAAAACAAAATTATCTTTTTATGTATCTATTGGTTTCCAGTATTACAGAATTCGTTTCTTTGGCGATTTTCTATATAGATCCTGAAATTAATGTGGGGTTGTTGTATAACATATACGTCTGCTTTTGTATCATATTCTTTTTCGTTTTCTATAGCAGGATATTGAGGAAAGTATTGAAAACACTTTCGTTGACAGCGTTTGTAATGACTATGTCCTACTTAGTTATTTTCACAAAAATATGGGAATCCGTTTTTGACTACAGGGTTCTTATCGCGGCAACCCTTTTTTCTATTTTAAATACCCTTTTATGGTTTTATCAAAAAATTAATTCAAATGATATGGAAAAAATAACTGAAGACCCCTCATTTTGGATTTCTTCAGCCTTATTACTATGGAGTGTTTTTTCAATTTTCAGAATTATACCTATGTTTTTATTCAGTAGTACTGATGAAGGGTTCCATGAAATATTAAGAATGGTTATGTACATTGTAAACATTATAATGTATAGCATGTTCTACGTAGCTTTGCTTAAATACAAAAAATAATACTTAAACAAAAGCATGACCTCCCTTCCCTATGAAATAAAACTTACTTACATGATAGCTATTGCTATCATGCTTTTATTTGTAGCGTTCATCATTTTCGTAGTTATAACTTACAACAAAAAACAACTTCTTTTCCAAAAAGAAAAACAACTGCGTGAAGCAGAGCATCAAAATGATTTATTAAAAGAAGAACTCAAACGCCGGGAAGCCATTCATAACGAGAGAGAGCGGATTTCACACGATATGCACGATGAACTCGGAGCCGGAATTTCAGCGCTTAAACTTCAGGTAGAATTTTTGAAACAGAAGATCTCGCAGGAAGAAATCCAATCCGACATAAATGAACTGCTTCAAACAGCCGAAAGCATGAATCTTTCCATGCGTGAAATGCTTTGGAGCCTCAATTCAGAAAATGATAATCTGGGTAACTTTGTTCAATACCTGTGTAACTATGCTGAGGATTTCTTTCAAAAAACGAACATCGAAGTTATTTGTCAACATACAAAGGTAAATGCTCAAAAAGTCATTTCTTCAGAAAGCAGGAGAAATCTGTTGCTATGTATAAAAGAAGCGCTTAATAACATCTATAAACATGCCCGGGCAATGCAGGTAAATATAGATTTTTATCATTCGCAAGAAACCTTTTCCGTAGAAATTAAAGATGATGGAACAGGGCTACCTACCGACATTGAAAGCGGAAATGGATTGCGCAACATGGAACACCGGATGAAAAATATTGGTGGAACATTCCAAATCATTTCTACAAAAAAAGGACTTCATCTGACATTTTCTTCTCCTATTAATTCCTAAAGCATTCCACAAAAGTGGAATTGACTTGGGTTTATCTGTCATCTACCTTTGGGTCATCACAAATAAATTCAAGTCATGAAAAAACTCTTTATTCTTTTATTGGCAGGCTTTATACAATTACATGCCCAGAAAGTTACCATCAGCGCATCTGAAAGCGATGCGAAGATCATTGTCAACGGTCAGCTGGTTACTTCGGGAACCTATATTCTGAAAGTGGACAAAGACGAATGTTACAATGTCAAAGCCCAGAAAGTTGGATTCCTGAAATATGAAGCCACAGTCTGTGGAAAAAAAGCCGGCCCCGAGCCGCCTAAGACACTATTCTTTGACATGAAGGTAGATGACTCTGAAGAGGCATCTGTCAAAACGGATCAGGCAAACATAGACTTTGAAATTCAGGTAAATCCGGACTTGTCACAAAGTGATGCCTGGAAGCTGACGACACAGATTGTAACAGATTATTTCGATGCTATCGAAGTCAGCGACAAGGAAACATCATATTTACGTACCGCCTACAGTGTGCAATCATTCCAGCAAAATACGATCCGTACGCGTTTGATTATAAAGCTGTCAAAATCTGAACCGCTGACCTTCAAGATAAAACTTAACAGTGAATACTCCGGTAACAGCGGAACGAGCGTAAAAGCAGATGAACAATTCCGAGAATGGGACAGGATACTTAGAAAATACAGAAATGTCATAAACGATTTCTCAACACGTCTGGCGAAGAAATAAAGAACAGCCAATCAAAAAACATCAACAGGACACATTTGGACTCTTACTTTACGGCACCCCATAATTATTTAAAATCAAAAAATGATGGGGTGCTTTTTGAAAGAATTAAACCCTGATTAAAATGATAAGAGTACTTATGTTTTGTTTCCTGACAATCGCGCTGTTTGTAAATACGATTTTTAACAAGGATCATTAATCCTGAAAATTTGTACATTGTGAAAACACTTTTTATATTTTTAACCATAACCTTTTCCAACATTGGAATCGCGCAGATTTACGGCGACTACTTTCTGCTTGGTTATGAAATCAACGGGATATACTACCCAACCCCTGAAAATGAGGAAATCTCTTTTGTGATAACCATATTCGGAAGTGATTGGGATGGAAGCTCGTATGAGTATAAGGAAACCACTATTTGCGAAATGCGCAGATATGAAGTGGAATATCCTGAAGGTATGGAAATAAAAATCGTCGGACCGGCAGGAGTGAACAATACTCCCTGCACGGTTCCCGAAAACCAGGTTTTCCAGTCAGGTTATTTCGACCTATTCCCTGATAACGCTATTTTCAACATCGCTTATATAGATATGGAAAATTCCGGGGGAATTGAACTTTCCCGGAAAACTGAGAGTGGAGATTACATAACAGTATATTATTCCGGTGATCTGATTACGAATGACCCGATTAATCCTGTTCAGAACCTGCAATGGGAGCATTGGTATGAATTCCCGGAGAACTATTTCTCGTTGAGCTGGGAAGAACCTGTACAACCTCACAGCGAGCTAATCGGTTATAATATATACCGCGAAGATGAATTGTATCGCTTCCAAGCCGAAACCTACCTTCGCTATATACCGGATTTCATGGGAGAATCCAATTCCGATATGGATTTTCTTTTGTATCCCGAAGAAAATCCGGGCGAGTTTTATGTACACGTAACAGCATTGTATGAGGGAGGGATTGAATCTGATTATACAGAAACCATTTTAGTAAATGGAACGGCAATGACAGTTGAAGACATAAAAACAATACAATTCAGGGTATTCCCAAATCCCACAAAAGACTTCCTGAACTTTTCAGATAAAATAAAAGAAATCACTATTTACGACTTGTCCGGCAAAGCTATAAAAACCCAAAAGGGTTTAACCAAAAAATTAAATGTAAACGGTTTGCCAAAAGGAACTTATATCTTAAAAGGAATGAGTAGCTCCGGCGGAAAATTCAACACAAAATTTGTTAAATATTAAAAATCAAATACTATGAAAACAAAAACTTTTTTACAATTTGGACTGCTGGTTTTATTAAGCGGTTTTTTGAGTGCACAAGCCCCAACCGTACAGTGGGCACAAACTGACGATGGTTACACCGGTTCTACATTAACCCAATCTCATGACGGCGGAATAATTACCGTAGGCACCAATTCAGATGAGAATTATGTGGTAAGAAAATTTAATCTAAGTGGCGAATTGCAGTGGGAAAAAACGCACGACATCGGAGATTATTATGCGTTTGCGGGATACGTATTTACCACCAGTGACGGTGGCTATACTTTCTTTAGTGAAGATTGGAACGAATCGGAAGAAGAAAGCGACTATTATCTGGTAAAGCTGGATAGTACGGGAGATTTGCAATGGGTAAATCAGGTAAACTCCCATGGGGGCTATGTTAACTCCGTAACCAAAACTGCTGACGGAGGATTTCTCTCCGTTATGGAAACCGAAGGAGAATCCATATTATTAAAAATCAATTCTTCTGGTGTCGTCCAATGGGAACAAATTTTTGATTTCAATGATTTATATGTGGTTTTTGCAAGGGAAACCGCTGATGGTAATTATATTTTGGCAGGATACAGCGGTGATGATTATCTATATAAGTTAGATGCTTCAGGAAATATCATTTGGCAGGAGCAACTATCTCATTCTGAGTTTTCAATAGGCTGGGTTTACGATATTGAGCAAACCGCAGACGGAGGATATGTATTGAGCGCAGATGTAGTAGAAGATGCTGGAGGTGGCTGGGGGGTTTTACACACTTGGCTGGTCAAACTGAATCCTTTGGGAGAAATAAGCTGGGATAAAACCATCAATGACCGTTACGTAGGTGATTTGGTCATTGCAGGCAATGGTGATATACTGATTACTGGAGATAATTTTATTTCCCGCTATTCTCCAACCGGAACGTTGAAATGGGATCAATCTTACAATACATTAGCGGGCACCACAAACGTTATAAGAGAAATTATCACGACAAATGATGGCGGATTTGCTTATACGGCAGAAGCGTGGACGGAAGATTTTGACGAGTACTCTCAATTGATAAAATTATCTGAGGATAACCTTTCCGTATCAGATTTCCAAAATAGTTTGTTGAGCATTTACCCTAATCCCGTAAAAGACATCCTGAACTTCTCCGAACCGGTAAAAGAAATCACAGTTTACGACTTGTCGGGAAAATTAATAAAAACCCAAAAGGATTTTACTGAAAAATTAAATGTAAACGATTTGCCGAAAGGAGTTTATATTTTACAAGGAATGAGTGATTCAGGCAGAAAATTCAACACAAAATTTGTGAAATTATAAAAATACCATCAGTCATAGTACGGACTCCGAAACCTCCTCCTTTGGAGGAGGCAGAGGGGAATTAAAATCAATCATTATGAAAACAAAAACTACAATGAATATGAAAGGTATTCTGTTTATTTTTAGCTTGTTGGGAACTTTTTGCTTCTCTCAGCTACATCCTTTTACTGACGCGGAATTCGGACGGTTTGACCCTAAATTTTTACATCAGGGTTACCTGATAGGGAACAATTACATTGAAAATCCACAAACAGGAAATTATGATTTATGGAACGGGATTTACAAACTGAATCTGTCTAACGGAGTAACCACAAAATTCACATCTGATGTCGAAATCTGGCCTATGGGTTCGGGTTATGATGCAAGGCAGGTTTACGGAAGCGATATTTATTTAGGTCAACCTTTTACAAAGATGAGTTTAGACGAAAATCACATCTATGCTACTAATATTTTCTACGATGAATGGGGCGAACCGGGCGCTACTCTGGGCGGAACAATTTTCAATGGAAGATCATATTGGTATTCTACTTTTTGGTATCGGACTTTTTATTATAATTTGGATACTAATCAGGTTGTAAATTATTCAGGGAATGATGATTACGGATATCCTGCAGGACCGGTATTATTCGATAAAATGGTGTTGGATAATGAAGAAATTATAATAGGAAAAATACCACCTTATGTTGAAGGCTGGCTGGGGTCAGATCAGCCTAACCTACTATTGAAAATGAACGCTAATCATAATATCGTTGATTCTTTTATTGTTACTTCCCCCGAAAATTTTATCTCGTACTTTCAGTATTTCCCTTCTAACGGAAGACTTACGGTTGGCGGGAGAGAACTTTCCGTTGCCGGATTCCATTCTTCCGGAGAACATATTATATCCATAAATCCAGACAACCTTAGTTCTTCCAGTATCATTTCAGATGCAGTTGCATTAAACTTTTTAGATTATATCATACTTCCCGACGGTGTTGTTTTTCAGAAAACTTTTTTTAATAACAATGAAAAAGAATTTTACAAATCCACCGGAAGCAGTTTTTGGGAAGAAATAAATAATTTTGATAATATAGGTGGTTTACATAACGGATTTCGCTCTGCCTCTCCTTATAATCTGTTTCGTGACCATATACAAGGTAACTCTTTTGTACAAGTTGGAAACACAACTTATTTCAATGTTTTAGGCAGTGATCAAATGCCGCGCATCTACAAAATGAGTTCAATTAATTCAACGCCGGAATTGGTTTATGAACCAGAATTTGTAGAGTTTACATATTTTTATTTAAAATACGCCACAGAATGGAACGGAAATTTGCTCTTTGTGGTTCAGGATAATGATTCAAACACATCTGATGTCATTTACCTGTACAACGGAACAGAACTCATTGCCCATCCTGATTTAAACAATTTTTCCGGAAGAAACACAGAAGAGGAGCAGCCGGCTATAACTGGTCTATTTTCCTACGGCGAACTTTTATTAGTCAATACCGATGAAGGTGTTTATGCCATTGAGTACGATGAAATGTCGGTTTTAGAAGAAATTTCCCCATCAAAATTACAGATTTATCCAAACCCGGTAAAAGACGTCCTCAATTTCTCAGAAAAACTAAAAGAAATTACAGTTTACGATCTGTCCGGCAAAGTTATAAAGACCCAAAAGGATTTTACCGATAAATTAAATGTGAACAATTTACCAAAAGGGATTTACATCTTACAGGGAACAAGTGATTCCGGCGGAAAATTCAGTTCAAAATTTGTGAAATAATAAAAATCAAAAACCATGAAAACAATAATATGTATAATCTTCATACTGGCAGGGGGTTATACAATAGCTCAAGTTCCATCTATAAATGTTAAGAGGATGGATTATGATTTTACGAAATCAAAAACAAAAGAAGTCATATGGAAAGACAAATCGATCGACTCAGATAATTTAGAAATACTTAACAAAGAAGCTGAAAGCATTTTATTTTTATTAGAGTCATTTTCTAATATAAATTCAGAAACATTAGGAGAAACTGATAGCACATCTGTTAATGATTTAAAACAATTTGTTGATAGGTTAAAAACCTTGACGGACTTAATTAAAAAAATCCAAATAGATAAAAAAAATCCCCCAAAGGAAAGCGATATAAAAACCCTTACAATAGCACAGGAGGAAAAATTGATTAATTACTATGATCAAAGGGGAGTGATTATTTTAAATGAAATAGACTCTTTAATAAGTTTAATTGAAAAAGCAGAAAACGAAAATGAGTTGAAAAGAATCAGTAAAGAGATTTGGAAGCTAAAAACGGAATTTTCAATTATATTGGATAAGAAAAAAGTAGATTTAAAAGACAATGAACCCATTTTTTTTCCAACGTTGAATGCTGACTACAGAAACTATTTTTTCGAAAAAAACTATAGTGATGATAGTAAAACTAATTATCTAAATGCTTTTAGTTTAGTGTCAAATGGGAAAACAATTGCGGGTCAGTCGGAACTCTTGGCGGACAATTTAGGCGTGTTAAGAATTACTGCAGGAACAATAATTTCTTCCACTAAAACAGAAGCTGAAGAGGATGATGCTGATTCCTTGTCAGATAGTACAGATTCGAATTCAGCCTTTGAAAGGCTTCTTAGTGGAGGTGGAAATCTATATCTTGACGCAACCCTTCCTATCTGGTCAAATGGAAATAATTGGTATGATGGTTTAGTATTCGCTAACACACGTTTTGCAGGTGATATTGAAGGGTTTGGAGAAGATATCAATACTTCTACCTTTAATGGGCAGATAGGATTAAATACATATTTAAGTCTGACTTCTGAAAACAAGCATTTTAATTTTTTTGTTTTAAGTTCTGCAGGTTATTTTCTTGGAACCAATGAATTCAATCAAAATTTAGGAATTGCCAACGACAAGGGGTTCTTTTTGGGAAAAATAGTGGTCGGAGTGACTCTTTTAAGCAGGTTCCGTCTTTCTGCAACCGTTTTAAATTTCAGCAATGAGGAAGTATTAAGAAAGGAAAGAATTACGGTTGGATTGCAATTCCTTACAGGAACAAAAGAGAGGGATGATTAACACCCAAACCGCTCAAAATGTGCCTTCTCCAATTCCTCCCTATGATCAGGATGTGCGATGCTGATGAGCAATTTTGATCGTTGTTCCAGGTTTTTACCAT
>CAZKOC010000073.1:0-8974 GCA_964554275.1 uncultured Weeksellaceae bacterium | reverse complement strand
GGTAAAATTATCCGCTATAAAAAATTTATTGAATAAAATTTAAACAGGCTCTTAATCAAGATACTTTTTATTGGAGAGTAATTAAGATGATGTTAATTTTTATAAATTATTGTATAAATTTGAATGCCTGTTTAATAACCTAAAGCTTGTACTCTATCCAATTTAAAATCTTAAAAACACCAGACAAGTCAAGCAGTTGTAATTCTAAAATAGTTATTAAATTGAAGTTTAATATGTTTTAAATAATTGATATTAAGTAATTTAAATATTTGCGGATAGCTTAACGGACAATCACAAAAATAAATGACAGAATGGGTTTTAAATGGAATAATATAGGCTTCAAAGAAATTAAAGAAATTCTTGAAAATAAAGAATCTATTTTCAAGAATAATTCTCTAAATATCGAATTAATAAAAGAAGATAAATTTTATGGAGAAGTTGACCAATTATTTATTTCTTATCTATTATTGTTTTTAGAATCAAACAGTAACCTAAAAATCTCATTAAACTTTACAGATGTCGTAGAAAGTTCAAAGTTTTTCAAATTTGCTCAGCAAATTAACCAATCACTTGAATTGTATTCTAAATATATCCCTGTTAACAATTTTTCAATTTCAGGAAGCTATGTAACAAAGGATGGTGAAATTAAAGATGTGAGTGAGTATAAACTTATAACTCAAAGTTCAAGTTTCATTCCTCCTCTTTTAATTTATAAATCCAACCGTAATCCAACCAATAATAGCATTGGAAGTTTTTTTGAAAACAAAGCGGATACAGAAAGTATAATTACGAAAAAGTATCGTGAACATTTAACTGAATTTGTAAGTGGTAGATTAAAATTAGAAAAAACCAAGCAGAAAGTTTTTTATGACAAATTTATTAATGAAATTCAGGATTTTTCATTTATAAAAATTTGCTTACTCTATATTATAGTCGAAAACTCTACATTTGAAGTAAAAGGAAATGAGGATAATATAAGAATTTTCAATAACCTCATTACATTTTGTGACGACTTAATTGAAGGGTTAAAAGAGTTGGCAAAAAATATTATTGAGCATTCAGGAAGCTCTGGAGTAATAACAATAAGGAAATTTAGCAATGAAGTTTTAGAAAACTTAAAGTCTCAAGCCAATCTATCAGAATATTTAAAGTTGTACGAAAATGAAAAAAACTTTCTGGATATAAATGTAATTGATTTAGGGAAAACCGACATAAAAAACAAGTATATCGAAAATATTAGAAATGTTAAAAAGCTTTTTCAAAAGAAAATAAAAGAGAATTTAAGCAATACTACCTCATCTTTGGTAAAACAAAATGAAGAAGAAATTCTATCATCTTTAAATATAAATTTTGATAATGATATTAAAATCATAGAAGAAAAGGATTTTTCATTTCATAACCTTTATATAAATGATGGAATGAAAGGGGTAAACGAGTTGAGCATTCAAAGAAACAAGTTTATAACAAAAATTGGTTTACAGTATTTTACAAGTATAGTTAAAGACAATTATAATGGATTTATTCAGGTATCTTCTGTTGATGAAAAGACTGTTTTATATAATGATACCAACAAGAATACAATAACTAAAGTTATTGAGGATAATAGCTTTATGCTTTTTGGCACTTTTTATAGTTGTTACATTCCAATTAAAGTAACAAGAGAAAAACTCAAAAAAGAACTATCTAATGAAAAACAAGGGATTCGCCAAGATGAAAATACTTTTACGGAATTATCGAAGTATAATTATATTGACAAATCAGCCCCGATATTAGATAGATACAAAAAAGACAAAAAAAATATTATAGATTATAGATTTGTCCCTGCTTCAACAAATAATTTTTCTTCTACAGAAGACCATAAATATTCTAAGTACATAGACTTGTATCTTGAATTATCTTCTAATCTAAAAGCAAAAATCAATGACCAATCAAAAGAAAATGATATTATAGTCGTCTCCTGCAAAGAAATTCAAAAAGAAAAGATTACTAACGGAAGTGAATGGATTCGATTTATTTGGACACTAACAAATTTCTTCAATAATATTGTTTTGTATGATATTGACTTGAAACATTTTATTTCTGTCATTCATATTAGAAATCAATTTTTTCAAAATGGAGCGATGGATTTTTGGGAAGAAGATAGCAGTGTATTGTTTTATTCCAAGAAAAAAAGTGATGATATAAAGTACTACAGATATGGAGTAAATATTCTTGCAGGTAAAAATGTTGATGAATTTGCTTATTTAAATAATAGAATTTGGAATCATCATTATAGCTTTAAGATTGATAAATTAGGTGTCTTTTATGACAGTGAGAAAACATTTCCAGATTCTAAACATTTGAAAACTCCGCTTTTTACCGACAAGGGAAATCTACATTATTACGAAGTCCTGCTATGTACCCAAACTGAAAATGAAGATAGTATTTCTTTGTTTGAGAAATCTGTTCAATATTCTTTAAATACATTACTTGAAAAAAAGAAAAATGATGAAACAAACAATAGGGGATATAAAATTGAAAATACCCACTTTAGATTAGGTTCTAAAATACATATTTCTGATTTTTATTATGCTAAAAAATTGTTTCAAAATAGTTTTTTTACAACCCCACTAGCATATAAAATGGCGAAAAACATAATTGATGAAAATAAAAAACTTTTTGATGATAAAGAGATTTGTTTCACTCTTGTTGGTTATGAAAGTTATTCAAGTTTTCTAATCAGTTCAATTCGTAGCTTTTTGTATAAGCTAAATCCAGATAAAGAAATATCTATTAATCATTTGACGATAGACAAAGATGGGAATGTCTCTATAGAACCAAAACGGGTTAAGGAAAAGGTGTTAATTGTTGTTCCAATTGCCTCAACATTTAACACTTCTCTCAAAATTGAAGATCAGTTAAATAAATTATTTAATGAAATTCAATTAAATAGGGAATCAGGCAAACCCAAAAAAGTTGAAGTGATTCAACCTTCTCAAAATGCAATTTGGGTTGCTCACAGACCTAAAGATAAAAAAATATTTGAAGGATATTTTGACGAAGAGGGTAACCTTATTTCAAATGACGATAATATCTATAAAAAATATGGTTGGACCAAAACAAGTAAAAACAAAAAAACAATTACCCTTGAAAGATATAACTCCTACAATGAGGTTGTTAAAGAAAGAGAACAAAAATATTCAGTCCCTGTATATACACAATGGCAAGAGGCAAAAACTTGTAAAATCTGTTATCCAGAGGATGCATATAACGAAAAGTGTCTTATAGAAACCGGTAAAGCATCCATTACACCTCAGGTTATTTTTGATTATCCTAAAACAAAAAAAGAGATAAAGACCGAAGGATTTGATTACAATATTCTGTCATTAGAAGGCTCTTTACTGTTTGGGAATTTAAAGAAGAACAACAACAAATACTTATACTTCACAAGAACAGGAAAACTAGTTGAAGACAATGAGGTTTTAATCAAGGGATGGATAGAGAAATTAGAGAAAGTATTAAGTAGTGATTTTAAAGATAAAAAAATTGTTATTGTTACACCGAATACAGGTTCTAAGTCAAAGTTTCTGGATTTAATTAACGAACACTTATTTCATTATACTGCCAACTGTATCATAATTTCTTTAAGAGAAGATTATATTGAAAATGCGGAAACCCTTTATACAGATGGTCTTCATAATGCTGATGTTGTGGTGTATATAGATGATGTGCTATCAACCATTAAGTCATTTTTAGAAGTGAATTTTATAGTTAACTATATCAGAAATAAAAATCAAACCGGTAAGGGGATCGACTATTGTATTGCTTTGGTCAACAGAATGTCATATGAAAATGAAAATAACTTAACATTAGAACTGAAAGGGTTAAATAGAAGAGACAAACTTTTTTATTTCCAAAAGATTAACCATACTAACATAGAGGAGGCTAACAATGAATTCCCTCTTTCTTTAGAATATGAAAAATATGACAGCTTAGAAAAAAATTCTTCCTTAGACCAAATCAGGAAGTATTTTCACCAAAAGAAACGGAATATTAGCCAAGTTGATTTGAACAAAAAACTGATTGAAGATATAAAAGACTATTCTCTTGATTTTTCAAGAGAACGAAGAAAAAGGAATAAAAAACTCTATCAGTACCTGGTTTCAGATGCTCTTTATCAAATCTTTCTTTTTGAAAAAGAAGAAAAAGAAAAAGAGTATAAAGATAGAAGGACTGAAAATCTTAATCAGTTTTTTCCTCCGCTAAACAGTAATTTCTATGAAAATGAAGAAGCAGGAATAACAAGTCTTGAAAAATTGAAAGAAAGAATAAAAGACACTCTTTCCAGAGACTTTCAACACCAGCATATTATCCTTGAAAATAATAAAAACCTAGACAGCGTTATAATAAAAGTAATTTGCAGTACCCCATTAATTTATTACAAACAGATTCGAGTAAATGCTTTAAATTGGATTCTTATTAAGTTAAAAAGTTTAGTAGAGAAGATTGAGAAATTAGACAATATCAAAGATTTTTATAAAATTAATACTGACTCAGACTATAACTATTATCAAGACCTCAAATTTTTATTAAAGAAGTCTGTCAAACTAAGAAGTAACTTTATTATACACCCAAACACCTTTGAGTTCTTCGAATCCCTTTTAGGGAAAATAAAGTCATTAGATATATCGATATTACGTTCATCTAATACAACCTTTAAAAATGAATTTGAGAAATTATTAACCAATGAGCAATATCTCAATAGTCCATATATAAAACTTAAACTCTACGACTTTGTTCAAAATAATTTAAAAGATGACGTATTTGACGAAATTAACTTTGGCGAATATTTAATAAAGAAAGAAGGGGTATTTGAAGATTTGGAAAATCAGAAAGAGCCGGAAAGGATAAAGTTAAATTTAGAAGTTGATTACCATAAAAACATAATCAAAACTTATTTCAAATATAGAGATGAAAAAATAAAAGCATCAAGGAATCACACAAAACCCCTTTCTGAAATAGATAAGCCATCAGAAATAAAATATGAGATTGCTCAAGAGAAAGATAAAGCTTTAATTGAAAGTTTCAATTCGAATTTTAAATTATTATTAAATGAGTACCCAAGATATAGAGTATCTTCTGGTAAAAATTTGATTGTAAATATTGTCGCTTTTGTTCAGGAGTTAACTTTTGACCATGAAGTAAAGTCGTTCAAATTAGATGATGTTATAGATAGAAAAGACACAGAACAAGACAACAGTAACGGAACATATAATCATCTCATCCGGCTCTTAAAATTAGAAAATATAGAGGTCCTAAATAAATACAGCGGAGAATTACTAAAACAATATAAAACTGAAATAGAAGAAAAAAAGACAACTACACATAAAGGAGAGAAATTGGACATTAGTTATATTGAAAAAGAAACTATAAACCAAATACTGATAAAAGATAAAAAGTATCAGGACTTATGTGAATTACAAAAAGAATTTCATTATAATACAAGTAGTTTGGATAGTTTCTTAGCATTAAGAAAATACTTAGTTGATTCAATAAACAAAGATGGAAAAGACGACAAAATTGAAGTAAAGATTAACATCATTGCTAAATATATTAAAGAAATAATAGATACAAGTCATGGAGATATAGTAGAGGATGTATTTATAAGCATTAATTATAAAGAGTTTAAAAAATTCCAAAAGGATAATGTTTATACATTTGCTTTAAAGCCATATAGTAACAGAATTGGACTTTTATCTCAATCCAAATCTTTGACCGAATCAATGGGTAATGGTGGTTTCAAAACAACAGATAACCATTTATTTTCTCATATTGAAATTATCAAAAAAGAAAATGATTTAATTTGTAGAGAAGACGATAATGTAAAAGAACTAATTAAAGCCACAGAACAATACGAACAATTAGAAAACGGCAAGTCTATTCTCTTGATCAGATTATCAAATTTTAAGAATTCCGATAATCAAGGTGATGAATTACATAGCAGAGGAGTTATTACAATCTACCTAAATCATAGTGAACGTCTTAGTGTAAAAACACTTCGATTGCTTTTGGCATTACGTCAAGACCTGTTAAAGTTTATTAAGAAAAAAACATTGGGGAGCACTTTTTTGGAGTTACTACAATTAGAAAGAAAAGATACATACTTTAATAACTTGAAACACGATTTTGAACATTTTTTTACAATTCTTTCATCAATAAAAAATGATTTTTATAACCAAATTAAAAGCAAAAGTGAAAAAACTGAGAAAGACAATAAGCAATTTGATATAATTAATGAAACATTGCAATTGCAAACTTTTGGATTTTCAAATAATAACATTTTATTAAGTGAGAAATATACTATTGATGAAATTAAGAAATATATCAGCACAATCTTAAGTTCAATCCATATCACGAATGAAGAAATGCCTGTCACAGCTAAAAATATTGTGGCTAATCACAATAAAAAAGATTTTAACATACCTAAGATTTTAATAGGAACAGTATTACTTCACTTTCTAATCAATCTAAAAAAATATACTGAGAAGATAACAGATAATTATAGTATTACTATTAATGCTACAAATAATTCTCTGGAAATAGTTTTAGTGAACAAAATTAACTATTATGCTATAGATAATAATAGAAATGGCAAAGGCAATAAAATGAGTAAAGAAATAGTTGAAACTCTTAATAATCACCCTGACTTGTATAAGTTGAATATAAAAAAAATAGAGTTAGAATATGATAAAACTCCTAATGTAAATGAAGAAAATGTAGAAGAGTACAAAGTAAAAATTAAAATAAATTACGATGAAAAATCAATGTAATATACTTATACTAGAAGATAAACAATCTCATTTTGAAAATATTGAAAGTATACTTTCACAATGCAATTATTTTCCTTCTACTGATAAGGAGAAAAAAATAATACCAGACAATTCTTATTTGAATGATTATGCTTACGTTAAAGCAGAATTTAAAAAACTACAAGCAACTAATGAGAATCAAAAAAAAACTGATGACGAAAAGAACGTTGATAAAATCAAAAGAGATAATTTTTTTGAGAAGTTATATAAAAGGTTTGGCAATGAAACTATACACTATGATTATTTTATAATAGATCTTGAATTAAAAGATGGTACTCACGATAATCTTGGAAAAGACTTTATGGATTTCTTAGAAGAGAATCTTTATAATTTAGATTCTAAAACTATTATTCTAAGTAATTCCAGTTCCCCACCACCGGTTGTTGTTGATGATATTTTTGAATTAAGGTATAATTTTATTCAAAAGTCTGGAGAATGGTTGGAAAAATTAACCCAATACCTTGATTTATCTTCGAATACTCCTATTGATAAGAAGAAGACCAAAAGTATTACCAAAGATGACAAGATTCGTTCTGCCATAGACAAATGTTTTCATATACTTTTCTTATTTATCATTCTTGTATGCGTATGCTTGATATTAAAAAATATTATATGGTACGATCTTAATGTATCCTCACTTTTCAATAGCAATGAAATTCTTGATAATAGTTCTAAAACCTCTTTATCTATAGACAATCAATTAGACATAATTGCCCTAGATTCTAAGTCAAATGACAAAGTCTTAGACCTATTAAAATTTGCAGAACATATATTTTTATACCTGATCCCATTATTTATAGTTTTTGGATTTTATTCTTATTACTACTTTGATTTTAGAAGAATATTGTTAAAACTCCCAAATAGTATAGACGACTCAATAAATGCTCGCAATACAATTTCTGTTACAAAAACTCTTTTTTTATCCTCTATTCTTTCATATACAATAATTAAAACTATTGAAATAATATATTTAAGTGAAGGCTCTTTTGAATTAGAAAAAGTCGTTTTCTTAGTTCTATTGATGGGATATTTGCTTATATCACACAAGTCTTCAAGCATACATAAATAGCCACCCCACTTCCGCAGGGTGGCTCAAATTAACTCAAAAACCAATGATAATCCGAATTTGGACTTTCAAGATTGCACGGCAAATGTAGATTAGGAAAAAAATGTAGATTGAAACATGAGAAAGAAAAAAACAGAATTTTTGTTTCAATTCTATTTTCTGACTATGTAATGATTTAGATTCTTTAAATCAATGGATTTGAGATTATCAGAAAGATTCTGATATATTAGAAGCTCTTGATTGTTATTTGATTGTATTTGTGACAAATGAAGAAACACGCCAATAAAGCGAAGTGCTTGGGATTTCTTAAATTCTTTATCCAATAATACATTGAACAAGTATTTAATGAGTTTTGTCTTGAATAATTCCGAATCATTAATTAAATGGGAAACATCTTCTGCATCAAGTAATTCAGCTTTTCTTTCCTCAAAATTTTCTTGTGTAAATCCATAATAATCTATTATTGAAGAATAAATATCTGATATGACAAAGAAATTTCCTATAGAATAGCTATTGGTTTTATTCTTAAAATATACACTTTTTAGGTATGATTTATTATCTGAAAAAAGGAATTGCTTTAATCCCTCAAATAGCTCTGATAAATCTTTTGTTAAGTTAAGAAAGTCTTCTGAAAGTTTGTCTGATTTTTCTAAATGCTCAGCTTTTTGATAATAGAGTTTTTGACTAATCGCTAAAACTTTAGTAAAATCAAATAAGTATTCTGATAATTCACATTCTTCTAATAATTCTGTAAGTAATCGAAATATGTTTTTAGGTAGTGAGAATTGAGTGTAATTGAATTCCAATTCTTCCCAAATTGAGTTATCTAAGAGTGTTAGTTTTTCTAATTTGACTAAAATATTATTACCAAATTCAGTAGAAGCGATTATCTTATTATAGATATAAACATTTTCATTCATGAATCGAAAATACAAAATGTTTCACCTATGTTTCACCCAACAAAACAAAAAAGACTCTCAGTTTCCTGAAAGTCTTTCTGAATATGTGGGCCCTACTGGGTTCGAACCAGTGACCCCCTGCTTGTAAGGCAGGTGCTCTG